>JAICJK010000568.1 GCA_025928415.1 Solirubrobacteraceae bacterium
GTCCTGCGCATGCGCTGCGGCGACCGGATGACCGCGCGCAAGCGGCGGGCCGTCGACCGGTTCCTGCGCGCGGACAGCTCGGCGGCCGCGCTCGGCGCGCTGTGGGCCCGGGGCGCCCGCGAGCTGGTCGGCCGCCCCGAGACGCTCGGCGCCGAGTCGATGCTGACCTACGCGCTGCTGTGGCGGCGGATGACCTCCGCGGTGGCGCGCGACCGCCCGGTCCGGACGCTGCGGCTGGACGCCATCCCGCCGGCGAACCTCGTCCCGCAGGCGGGCAAGACCCGGCCGGACAACGCGCCGGCGCGCCTGACGGCCGACAAGATCGAGCCGCTCCGGCTGGCCATCCGCGAGGGCGCCCCGGAGCGCGTCAACCTGCTGATCCCGACAGTCGACCTGGCGCACTTCTTCGGCGGCTACATCGCCAAGTTCAACCTCGCGCGGCGGCTGGCCGAGCGCGGGCTGCGCGTCCGCATCGTCACGGTCGACCCCCAGGCGCCGCTGCCCAGCTCGTGGGCGCGGCAGGTCGAGGCCTACGAGGGGCTGGACGGCCTCTTCGAGCACGTCGAGGTGGCCTTCGGGCGCGAGTCGCCGGGGCTCGAGGTCAGCCGCTCGGACCGCTTCGTCGCGACGACGTGGTGGAGCGCGCATATCGCCGCCGACGCCGCGCGCCGGCTCGGGGACGAGCCGTTCCTGTACCTGATCCAGGAGTACGAGCCGTTCACGTTCATGATGGGCTCCTACGCCGCGCTGGCCGCGCAGTCCTACGGCTTCCCGCACTTCGCGCTGTTCTCCACGGAGTTCCTGCGCGACTACTTCCGCCGCCACGGCATCGGCGTGTACGCGGACGGGACGGCGGCCGGCGATGAAGCGTCGGCGTCGTTTCAGAACGCGATCACGGTGGTCGAGCCGCCCGGCGTCGAGGACCTCGCGCGGCGATCCACGCGCCGGCTGCTGTTCTACGCGCGGCCCGAGCCGCACGCCGCGCGCAACATGTTCGAGCTCGGCGTGCTGGGCCTCGCCCGCGCGATCGAGCTGGGCGCCTTCCGCGCGCCGTGGGAGCTGCACGGCATCGGGGCGCTGAACGCCGGGCGGCGGATCGAGTTCGGCGGGGGCATCCGCCTGGACCTGCTGCCGCGCTCCGAGCAGGGCGCGTACGCCGACGTGCTGCGGGGGCACGACGTCGGGCTGGCGCTGATGTACACCCCGCACCCGAGCCTGGTCCCGATCGAGATGGCCTCGGCCGGGATGCTGACCGTCACCAACTCCTTCGAGAACAAGACGCCCGAGGCGATGGCCGCGGTGTCGTCCAACCTGCTCACGATGGAGCCGACGATCGACAGCGTCGCCGCCGGGCTGTGCGAGGCGGCCGCCGGCGCCGAGGACTTCGAGCGCCGAGCCCGCGGCGGCACGGTGGACTGGAGCCGCGACTGGAACCGGTCCTTCGACGACGACCTGCTCGACCGCCTCGTCGCGTTCCTCGGCCGCTGAGCCGGGGCGCTGCCCGGCCCGCGGGCGCGTTGCGCGAACGCGCCGCCGGGGCCGGTGGCCTACCATGGCGCTCTGCGGGGGAGCCCCGCGAGCGCCCGTAGCTCAGCTGGATAGAGCGTCGGTCTACGGAACCGAAGGTCAGAGGTTCGAATCCTCTCGGGCGCGCTACGGAAGTCCCCGCGTGCCGGGAGTTTCTGAGGTTCGCGTCTTCTTGCTGGAAGCGAAAAAGGTCCCAGGACGGGTCCCGAAACGGCAAGAGGCGAGATGGGCGTGCGGTCGGGTGGGGTTGGGTGTGGTTCGGGGCATGTGTTCCGTGTCGATCGGGCCTACGGGCCGGTCTGGTAGGCGAAGTACCGGCTGCCGGGAGCGGCAAGGTTCGCGGGGTCCCGCTGGCCTCGCAGGTCGAAGCGTCGCGCCATGTCGCGCGTAGAGAGCCGTACTCGGTTGTAGCTTCGGTCAGGCGTGATCCGGTTCAAGGAACAGCCGCACGGCGCCCGTCTCGAAGGTCGTGCTGTCGGTGAGCCGCAGCCGGACGAGGTGGCCGGGGTCGTCGA
>JAICJK010000547.1 GCA_025928415.1 Solirubrobacteraceae bacterium
CCCTCACCGCGGTCGTGCTCCTCGCGCTGCCGTCGCCCGTGCGGTCGTCCATGCCGCTGGTGGCGATCGCGCTCGTCGTGGCCGCGCTCGGCGTCGTGCTCGTCGCCCGCGCGCGGGGCGCCGGCCCGCGGCCCGCGTGGGCACGGGGCCGTCGCGCGGCGGCCGTCGCGCTCGCGTCCACGCTGGTGGTCTGCGGCCACGCTGCGACCTTCCTCATCGCGGCGCGGGCCGCCGGCACGACCGCAGCGCCCGGCCGGGTGCTGCCGCTGGCGCTGCTCGCGATGCTCGTCATGGTCCTGCCCAGCGTCGGCGGCTGGGGGCCGCGCGAGGGCGCGAGCGCATGGGTGTTCGGCCTGGCCGGCCTGGGCGCGCAGCAGGGCGTCGCGACCGCCGTCGTCTACGGCGTGATGGTGTTCGCGGCCAGCCTGCCCGGCGCCGCGGTGCTCGTGATGTCATGGTCCACCCGTGCCCGGCGTGCGGGAGGGGTCGACCCGCCGCTCGCGCGGGCGCCCGCCGATGCCTGACCGGCCGTACACCCTGCTGAGCTGCGCCCTGTCGATCGACGGGTACCTCGGCAGCGTGACGCCGCGGCGGCTCGAGCTGTCCAACGACGCCGACTTCGACCGGGTCGACGCCGTGCGCGCCTCCTGCGACGCGATCCTGGTGGGCGCGGCCACGGTGCGGACCGACAATCCCCGGCTGCTGGTGCGCTCCCAGGCGCGTCGCGACGAGCGGACGGCTCGTGGCCTCGCGCCCTCGCCGATCAAGGTCACCGTGACCGAGCGGGTGGAGCTGGACGCGTGCGCCGACTTCTTCACCGCCGGCGACGCGGAGAAGTTCGTCTACTGCAGCAGCCACCGGGTGGGCGACGCCCGCTCACGCCTCGGCCCGGTGGCGACCGTGGTCGACGGCGGCCGGCCGGTGGAGATGCGCAGGATCAGCGAGGACCTCGGCGCCCGCGGGGTGCAGCGGCTGATGGTCGAGGGCGGCGGCAAGGTGCACACGCAGTTCCTGACCGGCAACCTCGCCGACGAGCTGCAGCTGGTCGTCGCCCCGTTCTTCGTCGGCGACTCCCGGGCACCGCGGTTCGTGCACGACGGTCGCTTCCCGTGGAACCCCGACCGGCGCGCGACGCTCGCCGAGGTCCGCCAGATCGGCGACATGGTGCTGCTGCGCTACGCGCTCTCGCCGCGGTTCGAGACCGCCTGACGCCATCAGGGGAGGGCCAGCAGGTCGACGTGGTCCACCGTGACGGCGAGCTGCCCGGCGGCTGCCTGCGCGAGACGCCGGCGTGCATAGGCGCCGGTCTCGGCGGTCAGCTCGGCGTCCTGCTCGCACGCGGCGCCGACCCACCCGGTGAGCCACGCTGCGATCAGCTCGGCCTGCGCGGCCCCGAGCCGCCAGGGGCTGGGCCGGGCGATGACCTCCGCACCGGATCGGCGGAACTCCTCGGCGGTCACGGCGACGGCGTCCGGGCCGAGCAGGCGGCCGCGGCGCTGGTGGGCGTCGAAGGCGGCCGCCACGCGGCGGTCCAGGGGCTCCGACGGGGTCAGGTCGACGCGACCTGCGACGGACAGCGTCAGCAGCGCCGGGCAGCCTGCGCCGGCACAGGCGGCGACCAGCCCCTGCACCGCGGCCTCGGTGAGCACGTCCAGCAGCGCGGACGCCGTGACGAGGCTTGCGCCGGCGAGGTCGTCGGCGCGCAGGCGGGTGATGTCCGACAGCCGCGTCTCGACGCTGACCCCGGGGACGCCGGCGACCTGCAGCAGCGTTGCCTCCCGGTCGTGCAGCACCCAGTGCTGCGGCCCGGGCAGCAGCGGCGCGAGCCAGCGGCCCATCGACCCGGTGCCGCAGCCGAGGTCGTGGATCACGTGCGGGCCCTCGGGCGTGAGGTGCCCGACGAGCTCGCGGGATCGCGCCGCGGCGTCGGCGGGCTCGCGGAGGGCCAGCCATGCGGCGAAGCTCATCGCGACGCCCGGGCGAGGACGCCGTCCACGACGGACGTGGTGGCCGACCACCGCGGCAGCGACTCCCGCCGCTCGCGGGCGGCCCGCCGCAACCCTGCTCGCAGCTCGGCGTCGCCGAGCCAGGACCGGAGCGCGGCGCCGAGGGCCGCCGGGTCGTCCGGCGCAACGAG
>JAICJK010000215.1 GCA_025928415.1 Solirubrobacteraceae bacterium
ACTACGCGCCGATGCCCCTGCACCGGATCGCCTGGCTGGCCACCGTCGCGGCGTGCGTGCTCACCGCGGCGATCCTGCTCGTCTCGGGCTACCAGGGGTACGCGGCGATCGCGGTCGCCGTCGGCGCCGCAGCGGCGATCAACCTCTAGGGCACATTCGCCTGGCGGCTCATGTGCTTGGGACGAATCCGGCACAGTCGGCCAGGGCCTCATGTGTTTGGGACGAATCCGGCAGGGCCGTCTTCGTCCGGCCACGGTCAGGGTTCGAGGTGGGCCAGGAGGCCGCGGGCTGCGCGGCCGCGGTGGGAGATCGCGGCCTTCTCGCCGGGCTCGAGCTCGGCCATCGTGCGCTCGGCTCCGGGTGCGGCCGCGAGGTCGTCGGGGACGAACGCCGGGTCGTAGCCGAAGCCGCCCGTGCCGCGCGGCCGGTCGGTGAGCCGGCCGGTGCAGCGGCCCTCGAAGACCTCCTCGCGTCCCGTGGCCGGGTCGACGAGGGCGAGGGCGCAGACGTAGGTGACCGCGCTGCCGCCCGGGGCCTCGCGCAGCAGCTTGGCGAGGTTCTCCTCGTCGCTCGCGCGCTCGCCGGCGAAGCGCGCCGACCGGACGCCCGGGGCCCCGCCGAGCGCCTCGGCCTCGATGCCGGAGTCGTCGCCGACGGCCTGTGCGCCGGTCGCCTGCGCCGCGGCGCGGGCCTTGCCGAGCGCGTTCTCCGCGAACGTCGTCCCCGTCTCGGGCGGCAGCTCGACCGCAGCGGGCAGCGACAGGACGGCGTGCGGCGCCAGCAGCGCGGCGAACTCGCGCGCCTTGTGGGGATTGCGAGTGGCGAGGACGAGCTGCACGGGCCCGCCGTCAGGCCGCCGAGGCAGCCGTCGCGCCGAGCGCCGTCTCCTGGAAGCCGCGGAGCTGCTCGATGCCGGCGCCGGCGAGCACGAGCAGCTCGTCGAGATGGGCGCGCGACAGCGGCGTGCGCTCCGCGGTGGCCTGGACCTCGACGAGGCCGCCCTCCCCGGTCATCACGACGTTGGCGTCGACCTCGGCGGAGGAGTCCTCGGGGTAGTCGAGGTCCAGCAGCGGCGTGCCGCCGACGATCCCGGCGGACACCGCGGCGACCGAGCCCGTCAGCGGCGTGCGCGCGAGCTTGCCCTCGTCCACCAGCCGCCGCGCGGCGAGCGCGAGCGCCACGTAGGCGCCGGTGATCGACGCGCAGCGCGTGCCGCCGTCGGCCTGCAGGACATCGCAGTCCAGGTAGACGGTCCGCTCGCCGAGCGCGGCGAAGTCGACGACGCCGCGCAGCGAGCGGCCGATGAGCCGCTGGATCTCGACGGTGCGGCCGTCGGGGCGGCCCTTGGAGACGTCGCGGCGCTTGCGGTCGCCGGTGGACGCGGGGAGCATCCCGTACTCCGCCGTGACCCAGCCGCGGCCCTGGCCGGCCATCCAGCGCGGCACGCTCTCCTCGACCGACGCCGTGCAGATGACGCGGGTCTCCCCCACGGAGATCAGCGCGCTCCCGGTGGCCGTGCGGACGAACCCCGGCTCGATCGCGACGGGGCGCAGGCCGTCCGGCGGGCGGTCGTAGGACCGGGCGGGCGCGGCGGGCTGCTCTGCGTGGCTCATGCGGGGGTCACCTCGGACGGGGTCGGCGCCGGCCCGGCGCGGCGGACCTCGCCGAGCGGCATCTGCAGGAAGTGGGTGCCCAGCGCGCGGAAGGCCTCCGGGTCGCCGGTGGTGAGGAAGGAGTACTCGCCCTCGCGCTCGCGGGCGGCCGCCAGGCCACGCGCGCCGAGGATGTGGCCGACCTGGCGGGCCAGCGGGGCGCCCGAGGAGATGATCGCGACCTCGGGGCCGAGCATCCGCTGGAGCATCGGGCGCACGAGCGGGTAGTGGGTGCAGCCGAGCACCACCGCGTCGACGCCGGCCTCGACGAGCGGCCGCGTGTAGCGGCGCACCGTGTCCACCACGCGCTGGTCGAACGGGAACCCGCCCTCGATGATGTCCGCGAGGTCGGGGCAGGCGACCTGGACGACGTCGACGTGCGGGTCGACGGCCGCCATCGCCTCCAGGTAGGCGCCCGAGGCCACGGTCGCCTCGGTCCCCAGCACCCCGACCCGCCCGTTGCGCGTGGCCGCGACCGCGTGCACGGCGCCCGGCCGCACGACCCCGACGACGTCCACGCCGAGCGTGGTCTGCAGCATGCGCTCCTGCAGGGCGGGGAGCGCCGCGGCCGTCGCGGAGTTGCACGCGACCACCAGCAGCTTTACGCGGCGCCGGAGCAGCAGCTCGGCGACCTCGAGCGCGAAGCGCTCGAGCTCCTGCCGGGGGCGCGGACCGTAGGGGAAGCGCGCCGTGTCGGCGAGGTAGACGAAGTCCTCGCGCGGGAGCTGCACCAGCAGCTCGTGGAGCACCGTGAGCCCGCCCACCCCGGAGTCGAAGACGCCGATCGGGCGGTCCTGCGGCGCGGAGGCGGCGGCAGCGGGCACGCGGGGATGGTAGGCAGCCGCGCGGAGAGGGCGGGCCGCGCTGCTCAGCGCCGGGCGATCAGGCGCCGCGCCTTGGCGGCGACGCGCCACGGGACGGTCGCGTGGATGGCGTCGAGCTCGGCCGCCGTCGCCTGCGACTCACGCTGGAGCTGGCGGACGTTGTGACGGAGGGCCACGACCTCCCGGGGCTCGGCCGGGTCGACCCACTCCAGCTCCGCACGGCTGGGAGCCGACGGCTTCGGCGACAGCACCATCATGCCGTGCACGTTGGGGAGCGACCCGGGGTCGATGCTCACGAGCTCGAACGCCCGCCCCCAGTGCTCCGCGATCCACCACGGGGACAGCATCACCGACGGACCGCCGCGTGCCCAGTCCTGGTGGACCTTGAGCACGTTCATGCCGATGCGGTTCGCGTCCCACGGCTCCCCGGCGATCGTCTCGGACATGCCCACGCCGAGGAACGATGCGATCAGGAGCGCGCCCGGCGCGAGCAGGCGGTGCATCTCCAGGGCCCAGCCGCTCCACTCGCCGGCGATGTGGCTGAAGACCGAGAACGCGTAGATGACGTCGTAGCTGCCGTCGGGCTGGGCGAGCGGCGGCTTCTCGTCGTTGACGAACCCCTGCAGCGGCGGGTTCAGGTTCGCGTTCAGCCACGCGATGCCCTCGGGGTCGATGTCGCAGCCGTGGAACTCGGCTTCCGCCGCCTCCGCCGCGAAGTGCCGGAGGGTGCGTCCCGCTCCGGATCCGAAGTCCAGCACGCGCTTGCCGGTCCACGTCCAGTCGTGCGGCAGGCAGTTCACGACCACGTCGTGCAGGATCCGCCCCAGGGCCTCGTACTGGTCGAAGGACCCCGTCGGGACCCACGGTGTGGCCCACCCGATTCGCGAGGACGACCGGGGGAGCGGCAACCCGGGCATGACGCGACCCTAGACGGGACGAGCCGCCTCGTGGGCCCGATCGGGCGCGGGCTACTTGCCGCTCTTGCCCACCCCGCCGATCACCTCGTTGAGCTTGTTGCCCACGGTCTGGGCGATGTTGAAGTGCTTGCCCGCGCCGGCGGCGACGACGGCGGTGAGGATCCCGGCGACGAGCAGGAGCAGCGCGACGTACTCGACGGTCCCCTGCCCGGCGCTGGGCGCCAGGCGGCGGCGGGCATGGTGCAGCTGGGCGTGGGCCCAGCCGCACGAGCGGTGGACGACGGCGCGACTCGCACGGACGCGGTGGGCGGCGGCGGGGGCACCGGCGCGCGGGGGCGCCAGGGCGGTGGACGTGGTGCTGTGGTCGGTCATGCGGGCATGCTCGGCCAGGGCGCCGTGCCGCCTCCACACGCGGGGGTGGAGAATCGGTGGCGGATGCGTGCCCTCGTCGTGACGAACATGTGGCCGGCCCCGGCGGCGCCCGCGCGCGGCTCGTTCGTACGCGACCAGGTCGAGGCGCTGCGGCGCCTGCCGGGCGTGGAGGTCGACGTCTTCGTCATCGGCCCGCGCGGTTACGCGCGGGCGCCGTTCGCGCTGCGGCGGCGGCATCGCGGCGTGCCGTACGACGTCATCCACGCGCACTTCGGGTTGAGCGCCTGGCCCGCGCTCGCGCTCCGCGGCGCTCCGCACGCCGTCACCCTCCACGGCACCGACGTCCGCCACCCGCGCACGGGCCGGCTCACGCGCCTCGTGCTGCCCGCGCTCGACCTGGTGGCCACCGTCTCCGCGGCGCTGGACGAGGAGCTCGGGCCCGTCGCCCGGACCCGCCGCCGGGCGGTCCTGCCCTGCGGCGTGGCGATGGAGCGCTTCCGCCCCATCCCGCGGGCCGAGGCGCGCCGCCGCCTCGGCCTGGACCCGGCCGAGCCGTGCCTGCTGTTCCCCGCCGACCCGGCGCGTGCCGCCAAGCGCCACGACCGGGCGCGCGAGGTCGCGGGCGCCACGCGGCTGCACAGCCTGGGCGACGTCGATCCGCCGGAGGTCCCGCTGTGGGTCAACGCCGCCAACGCCGTGCTGGTGCCCAGCCAGGCCGAGGGCTTCGGCCTGGCGGTCCTGGAGGCGCTGGCCTGCGACGTGCCGGTGCTCGCCACGCCGGTCGGCATCCACCCGCTCGCCCTCGACGCGGTCCCCGGGACGCTCTGCGCGCCCTACGACCGCGCGACGTGGCGCGCGGCGCTGGCCCCGCACCTCGGCGAGGACGATCCGCGCGTCGAAGGGCGGGGCCGCGCCGCGCTCTACGGCGCCGATCGCATGGCCCGCCGGGTCCTCGCCGCGTGGGAGGAGCTGGCCGGTGCGCCGCTATACTCGCCCGCCGAGGCGCCCACGGGCGCCGCTCGTCCATGAGAGGCCGACTGCCACAGCTCCGAGGCCGGCGCGCCCCGGGTCGCGAGGCCCCCCAGCCCACCGCCGCGCAGGCCGCGGGCCCCGCTCCGGACGACGCCGCGACGACGGCGCCCACCGCCGTCCTGCCCCAGGCCGCTCCCGCCCCGGAGCTGCCCGCCGACGTGCCGCGCCCCGAGGCCCAGGCCCCCGAGGGACCGAGCTTCCGCGACCGCGGCCGCTACCGCCGCCGCCTGCGCTACCTGCGCCGCGTCCGCGAGCTCGGGTTCCGCGACCTCGGCGGCCTGATGCACGACCTGCACCGCTTCGGACGGGACGGCGCCCGCCTCGTCGAGGGCAAGC
>JAICJK010000141.1 GCA_025928415.1 Solirubrobacteraceae bacterium
CACTACGAGAAGCTGACGATGGACGCGATCGCCAAGCGCGCGTTCGTCTCGCGCACCGCGGTCTACTTCTACTTCGACAACAAGCGCGCGCTGATCGACCGCCTGATCCAGCGCGCCTTCGCGGACATGTACGACGCCGCGATGGTCTACCTCGACGGCCGCGGCGAGCCGCGCCGCGAACTGCGCCTCGGGCTGTCGCGGACCGTGGCGGTCGTCAACCGCGACCAGCACGTCCTGCTGCTGGCGGCCAAGCTGTCGGGCCAGGAGGGCGGCGTGCTGCCGCTGGAGTGGCAGCCGTACATCACGCGCTTCGTGCAGGGCGCGACCAAGCGCATCGCCCGCGACCAGCAGCGCGGCCTCGCGCCGCTGGACATCCCGCCGCGCCTGAGCGCGCAGGCGCTGCTCGCGATGGTCGAGAACCACCTGATCCGCGAGGTCGTCCTCGGCGGCGGGGACGCCAACGAGTCGATCCGCGTGCTGGCCGAGCTGTGGTGGCGCGCCGTCTACGCGCAGCCGTCGGACATCTCGGCCGCGCACACCGCGCTGGCCGCCGACGGGTAGGGGGAACCCCACCGCCGGCCCGGTGGCCCGCCGGGTGGCCCGGCCGCAGGCCCTCGCCTACCGTACGGGCCATGGCCACCGCCGTCAGCGCCGCAGCCCCGCGCCGCCGCTCGCGCCCCGCCCAGGCCTGGGCGGACTTCGTCTACCTGACCTCCGGCTGCTGGCTCGGGTTCGCCTGGATGATCGCGCTGATCGTGCTGATCAGCGTGGGCCTGTCGACCTCCGTGGTGATCGTCGGCCTCCCGCTGCTGGCCGTCACGATGCTCGTCTGGCGCTGGGGCGCCGACCGGGAGCGCGAGCGCGCGGCGCTCGTGCTCGGGGCGCCGATCCCCGACGCGCACCGCCCGCTGGCCGGCCGGACGATCCTGGCGCGCCTGCGCGAGCGCGCCGCCGACCCGGCGACGTGGAAGGACCTCGCGTACCTCGTGCTGCTCGGCCCCGTCGGGATCCTCGGCGGCACGATCGTCATGGCCCTGTGGGCGGGCGCCCTGGCCGCCGTCGCCAGCCCCGCCTTCGTGGCCGCCGCCCCGGACGGCTCGGTCCTGTCGGACCTGGGCGGCCCGGGCTCGGCCGCGCTGGCCGCGGGCGGCCTCGTGCTCGCCGTGCTGACGCTGCCGGTGACCCATGGGGTCGCGCAGGCCTGCGGCGCGCTGGCCCGCCGGCTGCTGGCGCCGAACGAGCGCGCGCTGCTCGCCGCCCGCGTGCGGGCGCTGGAGACCACGCGCCAGGGCGCCGTGGAGTCCTCCGACGCGACGCTGCGGCGCATCGAGCGCGACCTGCACGACGGGGCGCAGCACCGCCTGGCCTTCATCGCCATGGAGCTCGGCCGCGCCCGCGAGCGCCTGGCCGCGGCCGGAGCCGACACCCACGACGTCGACGCGCTGCTCGCCGGCGCCCACGAGCAGTCCAAGCAGGCGATGGCCGAGTTGCGCGACCTCGTGCGCGGCATCCACCCCTCCGTGCTGACCGACCGCGGGCTGGACGCCGCGGTGTCGGGGCTGGCCGGCCGCTGCGCCGTCCCGGTCGCGGTCGGCGTCGAGCTGCCGCAGCGGGCGCCGGCGGCGATCGAGACCGCCGCCTACTACGTGGTCGCCGAGTCGCTGACCAACGTCGTCAAGCACGCCCGCGCCGCCCACGCGACGGTCGACGTCCGCCGGGAGGGGCCCCTGCTGGTCGTCGAGGTCCGCGACGACGGCCGCGGCGGTGCCCGGCGCACCCCCGGCTCGGGACTGGAAGGCCTGGCCCAGCGCGTCGCCGCCCTCGACGGCGAGCTGCACGTCGTGAGCCCCGAGGGCGGGCCGACCCTCGTCCGCGCGGAGCTGCCATGCGCAGCCTGATCGGCAAGACCCGGATGCTGTTCCGAGCGGAGCTGCCGTGCGCATCCTGATCGCCGAGGACCTCGTGCTGCTGCGGGAGGGCCTGGCCGCGCTGCTGACCGACGCCGGCCACGAGATCGTGGGCGCCGTCGGCGATGGCGACGCGCTGCTGGAGGCCGTCGGCCGGACCGAGGCCGACCTCGCGATCGTCGACGTCCGCATGCCGCCGACCCAGACCGACGAGGGGCTGCGCGCCGCGCTCGAGGTCCGCCGGCGCGTCCCCGCGATGGCGATCCTGATCCTCTCCCAGCACGTCGAGGAGCGCTACGCGTCCGACCTGCTCGGCGCCGGCAGCCAGGGCGTCGGCTACCTGCTCAAGGACCGGGTCGCCGACGTGCAGGAGTTCCTCTCCGCGGTCCGCCGCGTCGGCGCGGGCGGGACGGCGATCGACCCCGAGGTCGTCGCGCAGCTCCTCGGCCGCCGCCGGCGCACCGACGTGCTCGAGGACCTCACGCCCCGCGAGAGCGAGGTGCTCGGGCTGATGGCCGAGGGCCACACCAACGCGGCGATCGCCGAGCGCCTCGTCGTCACCCACGGCGCGGTGGAGAAGCACGTGCGCAACGTCTTCCTCAAGCTCGGCCTGCCCCAGACCGACCAGCACCACCGCCGCGTGCTCGCCGTCCTGACCTACCTCGGAGTCTGAGATGCCCGCCGCCCCCGCCCGCGACCTCACCGACCCCACGCTCGAGCTGCCCACCGCGCCCAGCCTGCCCCCCGTCCCCCACCGGACGCACCGCGGCCTGCGCCGCCTCCTCGCCGCCCTCGCGGCGCTGGGCGGCGTGGCCGCCATCGGGTGGGGCGCGCTCGCGCTCGTGGAGGAGCTGGCGCGCCACACGACGGTCGAGCACGCGAGCTACGCGGGCGTGCGCTCGATCGACGTCCACGCGTCGTCGGGCAGCGTGACGATCGCGCAGGGCCCGGCCCGCGGCCGGGTCGAGGTCACCACGCGCGTCACCCGCGGGCTGCGAGCGGGCCATCACTCGGCGCGGGTGACGGGCAGCACCCTGCACCTGCACGCGGACTGCTCCTGGTTCGCCAGCATCTCGTGCAGCGCGTCCTACACCGTGCGGGTCCCGGCCGGCCTGCCCGTGCGGGTCTTCTCGGCGGCCGGCGACGTCCGCGCCGACGGCGTCCGGGCGAGCTCGATCCGGCTCAGCTCCAGCGCGGGCGACGTCGACGCCACCGGCGTGCGCGCCGACCGGATCTCCGTGAAGTCGTCCGCCGGCGACGTACAGGTGCAGGCGCTGCGGGCGCCGCGCGCGCTCACCGCGACCTCGAGCGCCGGCGACGTGGACGTCGAGGTCCCCGACGCGGTCTACGCCGTGCAGGCGGGCACCAGCGCGGGCGACCGCAGCGTCGACGTGCGCCAGGACCCGGCGAGCCCGCGGCGCATCGTGGCCCACAGCAGCGCCGGCGACGTGTCGGTCAGGCGGGCACGTTGAGCCGGTCGGGCGCGAGCACGACCCGGTCGCGGCCCCCGGCCTTGGCCGCGTAGAGCGCCTCGTCGGCGCGGCGCACGAGCTGCTCGGGCGGCTCGTCGGGTAGCCGCACCGCCACGCCCGCGCTCACCGTCACCCGCACCGGGCGCCCGTGCCAGCGGACCGGCGAGCCGCCCACGGCGGCGCGCAGGTCCTCGGCGGCGTGCACGGCGCCCTCGGCGTTCGTGTCGGGCAGCAGGACGAGGAACTCCTCGCCGCCCCAGCGGCCCAGGACGTCCTCCTGGCGCAGCCGCGCGCCCATCCGCTCGGCGACGGCGGACAGGACGCGGTCGCCCGCGTCGTGGCCGTGCTCGTCGTTGATCGGCTTGAAGCGGTCGAGATCGACGAGCACCACCGCGAGCGAGCGCCCGTGGCGGGTCGCGCTGGCCGACTGCGCGTTGAGCTGGCCGCCGACGTAGCGGCGGTTGTGCACCTTGGTGAGCTCGTCGGTGTAGGCCAGCGCCTCCAGCCGCGCGGCCTGGGCGTCGAGCTCGCGGCGCAGCTGCGCGGTCAGGCCCGCGGCGGCCACCCGCGCGCGCAGGGCGGCGCGCGCGGCGCCCGTCCCGAGATGGTCCTGCACGCCGCCGGCGAGGTCGGCGTCGGTCAGCCGGCCCGGGCCGGCGAGCAGCATCGTCGTGCCGTAGAGGTCCGGGTCGCGCCGCAGCAGCGCGCGCTCCTCGGCGGAGATGCGGTCGTCGAGCACGACGACGTCGGCGCCCAGGGCGCGGCAGCGCTCGGCGCCGCCCGGGACCGTGGCCGCCCGCTCGACCGTATGGCCGAGCCCGGCGAGCGCGTCGCCCACGCGGGCGCTGAGGGCGCCGTCGCCGCTGATCAGCACCACGTGGAGCGGCGAGGGTCGCTCGTCGGCGCGCATAGGGTGCCTATTCCCTCCCGGCGGCCGCCGCGCACCTCACGCGCGGCCGGGGGCGCCGACGGCGTGGACCCCGCCGTCGGCGTGCAGGATCTCGCCGGTCACCGCGCGCGCCAGCGGGCTGAGCAGGAACAGGACCGCGTCGGCGACCGGCGCGGCGTCCTCGAGGTCCCAGCCCAGCGGGGCGCCCTTCTCCCAGATCCCGCCGAGCTCGTCGAAGCCGTCGATCGCGCCCGCCGCCATCGTGCGCAGCGGGCCGGCGGCCACGAGGTTGCAGCGCACGCCGCGCGGGCCGAGGTCGCGCGCGACGTAGCGGTTGACGGCCTCCAGCGCGGCCTTGGAGACGCCCGCCCAGTCGTAGGACGGCCAGGCCACCGACGCGTCGAAGTCCAGGCCGACGACGCTGCCCCCGTGCGGCGAGCGCTCGAGCAGGTCCGCCAGGGCGCCCGACAGCGCCTGCAGGGAGAACGCGCTCGTCCGGAAGGCGGCCTCGGCGGTGGCCGCCGGGGTGGTCATGAAGCGCCCGCCGAGGCCGTCGGGGGCGACGTGGGCGATCGCGTGCAGGACGCCGTCGACCCGCCCCCAGCGGCCTTCGAGATCGCGTGCGACCGCGGCGAGCTGGTCCGGGTCGTTGACGTCGAGCTCGAGCACCTCCGGCTCGGTGGGCAGCCGCCGCGCGATGCGCTGGGTCAGCCGCAGCGCGCGGCCGAAGCCGGTCAGGACGACCTCCGCGCCCTGCTGCTGGGCGCGCTGCGCGACGGTGTAGGCGATCGAGCGATCGGTGAGGACGCCCGTGACGAGCAGGCGGTGGTCGGCGAGGAGCATCCCTGATCCCTACCGGTTCGGGGCGCCGGGCGGCACGCCGGTTCGACAAACGGACGGTCCGGCGTCGAACCTCTACGCTCGGCCGACGATGCTCGTCGCCGGCGACCCGCGACCCGCGGCACGCGGCAGGCCCCGGCTGCTCGCCGCCCGGCGCCCCCCGTGGGCGCTCGGCGCGCTGACCGCCGCCGCCGCGGTCGCGGCGGCGACCGCGGCGATCTACCCGCTCAAGCACATCGCCCCGGTCGTCTCGCTCGGCGTCGTCTATCTCGTCGTCGTGCTGCTGATCTCGACCTCGTGGGGTTTGGGCCTGGGGCTGCTGACCTCTTTGGCCAGCGCCCTGGCGTTCAACGTCTTCCACCTGCCGCCCACGGGCCGCGTGACGATCGCCGACGACCGCAACTGGGTCGGCCTGGTCGCCTTCCTGCTCGTCGCCGTCATCGCGAGCACGGTCGCCGAGATCGCCCGCCAGCGCGCGATGGAGGCCGAGGCCCGCCGCCAGGAGGCCGACCTCGTCGCCGAGCTGGCGCGCGGGCTCATCGCCGGCGGGGACCTCGACGCGCTGCTGGCCACGACGGCGCGGCGGATCGCGCTCGCCCTCGGAACCGACGCGGCGGCGCTGCGCCGCGGGGTGGCGGAGCCCGGGCCGCGGAGCACCGCGTTCGCCCTGCGCCAGGAGGGCACCCAGGTGGCGACGCTGCTGCTGCCCGCCGCGCTGGAGCCGGCGCTGACCGCGCGGTTGGTCGAGCACGTCATCCCCTCGCTCGAGGCGCTCCTGGCCGCGGCCCTGCAGCGCGACGCGCTGCAAGCCGAGGTCGTGGAGACCGCGGCGCTGCGCCAGAGCGACGTCGTCAAGACCGCGCTGCTGCGCGCGGTCTCCCACGACCTGCGCAGCCCGTTGACCTCGATCGTCACCTCGGGCGAGGCGCTCGGCTCCGCCCGTCTGGGCGCGGAGGACCGCGAGGCCCTGGCGGCCGGGGTCGTCGAGGAGGGGCGGCGCCTGTCGCGGCTGATCGACAACCTGCTGGACCTGTCGCGGCTGGAGGCCGGGCAGGCGCAGCCGCGGCCGGACTGGTGCTCGCTGGACGAGGTCCTGCTCGCCGCCGGCGACGGCATCGACGGGGACCTGCGCTACGCGATCGCCGACGACCTGCCGCTGGTGCGCGCCGACGCCGCGCAGCTCGAGCGGGCCTTCGCGAACCTGATCGCCAACGCGGTCGCCCACGGCGGCGGCGGACCGGTGTCGGTGCGCGCGCGCCCGGTCGGCGCACGCGTGCTCGTCCGCGTCGTCGACGGCGGGCCGGGCCTGCCCGCCGCCGAGCTCGCGCGCGTCTTCGAGCCGTTCTGGCGCGGCGGGGCGGAGGGCCACGGGTCGGGGCTGGGCCTGGCCATCGTCCGCGGCTTCGTGGAGGCCAACGACGGGCGCGTGTGGGCCGAGTCGGTCCCGGGCCAGGGCTCGAGCTTCGTGGTCGAGCTCCCGCTCGGCGTGGAGGCGCCATGAGCGACGCACGCCGGATCCTGGTCTGCGATGACGAGCCCCAGATCCTCCGCGCGCTGAAGGTGATCCTGCGCGAGGCGGGCTACGACGTGCTCGAGGCAGCGACGCTGCAGGAGGCGCTCGACC
>JAICJK010000422.1 GCA_025928415.1 Solirubrobacteraceae bacterium
CGCCGCGACGGCGAGCGTCACATGTGGAACCCGGAGACGATCGCGCTCGTCCAGCACGCCGTCCGGGCGGACGGCTCGCTCCCCGACGCGCAGGAGAAGTACCGCGAGTTCGCGCGCCTCGTCAACGAGGACGCGACGCGCCGGGCCACCCTGCGCGGCATGCTGACCTTCGCCGCCGCCGGCGCGCAGCCGATCGCGCTCGAGGAGGTCGAGCCGGCCAAGGAGATCGTCAAGCGCTTCGCGACCGGCGCGATGTCGCTCGGCTCGATCTCCACCGAGGCCCACGAGACGCTCGCGATCGCGATGAACCGCCTCGGCGGGCGCTCGAACACGGGCGAGGGCGGGGAGGACCCGCGCCGCTTCACCGCCGACGCCAACGGCGACCTGCGCCGCTCGGCGATCAAGCAGGTGGCCTCCGGGCGCTTCGGCGTGACCGTCCACTACCTGGTCAACGCCGACCAGCTCCAGATCAAGATGGCCCAGGGCGCCAAGCCCGGCGAGGGCGGCCAGCTCCCCGGCCACAAGGTCGACAAGTACATCGGCTGGGTCCGGCACACGACGCCCGGGGTGGGGCTGATCTCCCCGCCGCCGCACCACGACATCTACTCGATCGAGGACCTCAAGCAGCTCATCTACGACCTGCGCTGCGCGAACCCGCGCGCCCAGGTCTCCGTGAAGCTCGTCGCCGAGGTCGGGGTCGGCACGGTCGCGGCGGGCGTCGCGAAGGCCAACGCCGACCACGTCGTCATCGCCGGGCACGACGGCGGCACCGGCGCGAGCCCGCTGTCCTCGATCGTCTCCGCGGGCGTCCCCTGGGAGATCGGGCTGGCCGAGACCCAGCAGACGCTGCTGAAGAACGACCTGCGCTCGCGGATCGTCGTGCAGACCGACGGCCAGCTCAAGACCGGCCGCGACGTCGCGATCGCCGCGATGCTCGGCGCCGACGAGTTCGGCTTCTCGACCGCCCCGCTGATCGCGACCGGCTGCATCATGATGCGCGCCTGCCACCTGAACACCTGCCCGGTCGGCATCGCCACGCAGGACCCGGAGCTGCGCAAGCGCTTCCGGGGCAAGCCGGAGCACGTCGTCAACTACTTCTTCTTCGTCGCCGAGGAGGTCCGCGAGATCATGGCCTCGCTCGGCGTGGCGACCTTCGACGAGCTCATCGGGCGCAACGACCTGCTGCGCGTCGACGAGGCGATCGAGCACTACAAGGCGCGCGGGATCGACCTCACGCACGTGCTGCACCGGCCCGCCGACGTCCCCGCCGACGCGCCGCTGCACCGCCTCCAGGGGCCGCCGCCCGTCCTCGACGATGCCCTCGACCACGAGCTCATCGAGCAGGCGCGGCCCGCGCTCCAGGACGGCCGGCCGATCCTGCTCGACCTCGGCGTCCGCAACGTCAACCGCTGCGTCGGCGGCCTGCTGTCCTCGCGCATCGCCACCGAGCGCGGCGCCGAGGGCCTGCCCGAGGAGACCATCAAGGTGCGGTTCACCGGCTCGGCGGGCCAGTCGTTCGGGGGCTGGCTGGCGCCGGGCGTCTCCTTCGCGCTGCACGGCGACGCCAACGACTACACGGGCAAGGGCCTGTCCGGCGGCATCGTGGCCGTCATGCCGCCCGAGGGCGCCGCCTTCGTCGCCGAGGACAACGTGATCGTCGGCAACACCGTGCTCTACGGCGCCACCAGCGGCCGCGCGTTCTTCCGC
Organism: Solirubrobacteraceae bacterium; assembly: GCA_025928415.1. Taxonomy (GTDB): domain Bacteria; phylum Actinomycetota; class Thermoleophilia; order Solirubrobacterales; family Solirubrobacteraceae; genus Paraconexibacter. The sequence goes on from JAICJK010000422.1 coordinate 1,708, forward strand.
GGGCTGGCCGGCGAGCGCTTCGCGGTGCGCAACTCGGGCGCCAGCGCGGTGGTCGAGGGCGTCGGCGACCACGGCTGCGAGTACATGACCGGCGGCCGCGTCGTCGTCCTGGGGCGCACCGGGCGCAACTTCGCGGCGGGCATGAGCGGCGGGATCGCCTACGTGCTCGACCCGGCCGGCGAGCTGCCGGCCAAGGTCAACCCGGCGATGCTGGACCAGCTCGAGCCGCTCGACGAGGCCGGCGAGGCCGAGTGCCGGGCGCTGGTCGCCGAGCACGCGCGCCGGACGGGCTCCGAGCTCGCGCAGCGCGTCCTCGCCGACTGGCCGGCGGCGCGCGCCCAGTTCGTCAAGGTGTTCCCCGCCGACTACAAGCGCGTGCTGGCCGAGCTCGCGGCCGAGGAGGCCGCGGCGGTGGGCGCGGCCCCGCGGGCCGACGAGTTCGCGGGCGAGGCCGTGGACGTCGTCGGCGCCCCGCACGCCCGGCTGGGGGACGGTGAGTGATGGGCGAGCTCGGCGGCTTCCTGAAGATCCACCGGTCGAACTTCGCCTACCGCGACCCGCGCGAGCGCGTCGAGGACTACCAGGAGTTCCTGCAGGAGCGCACGCCGGCCGAGCTCCAGGACCAGGGCGCGCGGTGCATGGACTGCGGGGTGCCGTTCTGCCACAACGGCTGCCCGCTCGGGAACCTGATCCCCGACTGGAACGACCTCGTCTACCGCGACCGCTGGCCCGACGCGATCCGCCAGCTCCACGCGACCAACAACTTCCCCGAGTTCACCGGGCGCCTGTGCCCCGCGCCGTGCGAGGCGGCCTGCGTGCTGGAGATCCGCGAGGGCGACGCGGTCACGATCAAGCAGATCGAGAACGCGATCATCGACCGCGCGTGGGCGGACGGGAACGTCGCGCCGCAGCCGCCGGTCGTCGAGACCGGCCGCAGCGTCGCGGTGGTCGGCTCGGGCCCGGCGGGCATGGCCGCGGCGCAGCAGCTCCGGCGCGCCGGCCACGCCGTCGTGCTCTTCGAGCGCGACGAGGCCGCCGGCGGGCTGATCCGCTTCGGCGTGCCGGACTTCAAGATCGAGAAGCGCGTCGTGGAGCGCCGCGTCGACCAGCTCGTGGCCGAGGGCGTGCAGCTGCGCTGCGGCGTCGACGTCGGCAGCGACGTGACGGTCGATCAGCTGCGCGAGCAGTTCGACGCGGTCGTGCTGGCGACGGGCTCGCGCGTGCCGCGCGACCTGCCGGCGCCGGGCCGCGAGCTGGCCGGCATCCACTTCGCGATGGACTACCTCTACGTGCGCAACCGCTGGGCCGCCGGCGCGTTCGGCCCGGCCCCCCGCACGGCGCCGCCCGCGCCCCGGGAGATCTCGGCGGCCGGCAAGCACGTGATCGTCATCGGCGGCGGCGACACCGGCGCCGACTGCGTCGGCAACGCGCTGCGCGAGGGCGCCGCGTCGGTCACGCAGCTCGAG
>JAICJK010000389.1 GCA_025928415.1 Solirubrobacteraceae bacterium
AGCATCCCCCGCCTCGAAAACGACGCCAAGCGGTGACTGGGGCTTCGATTGCGATTGTTGCGCCGGCGCCGGTTCCTCCGGCGATCGGGGGGGCTGAGCGGTTGTGGTGGGGGTTGACGGAGTTCGTCAATCGCAGCACGGAGCACCGGGCGGAGCTCGTCAAGCTGCCGACGCCCGAGCGGGACGTGTGGGAGATCGTCGCCGGCTATGAGCGGTTCAGCGAGCTCGACGTCTCGGGGTACGACGTCGTGATCAGCGGCAAGTACCCGGCCTGGATGGTCGACCATCCCGATCACCGGGTCTACCTGCTGCACCGGCTGCGCGGGCTGTACGACACCTATCACCTGACCGGCCTCCCGGCCGACGTGACCTCGCGGGATCCCGACGTGGGCAACCTGCTGCAGCTCCTGGACGCGCACGAGGGCGAGCGGGCGGCGCTGCCGGAGGTGTTCGCCCGGCTGGGCGCGCTCGCGGAGCGGCGGGACGGCCTGGCGGCGGAGCTGGTCGCGCTCCCGGGCCCCTTCATCCGGCGCGTCGTGCACTTCCTCGACCGCATCGCGCTCTCCCCCGGAGCCGTGCGGCAGTTCGCGACGCTCTCGGCCACCGTCGCCCGGCGCCCGGGCTACTTCCCCGCCGGGGCGGACGTCCGCGTCGCGCACCCCATGACCCATCTCGAGGGTCTGCGCCCCACCGGCGACCGCCACCTGCTGGCCGTCAGCCGCCTCGACGCGCCCAAGCGCCTGGACCTCGTCGTCAACGCCATGCGCCGGGCGAGCACGCGCCTGCCGCTGCTGATCGCCGGCACCGGCCCGGAGCGCGAGCGGCTCGAGGAGCTCGCGGGCGGCGACGCGCGCATCAGGTTCCTCGGCCACGTCAACGACGACGAGCTCGTAGGTCTCTACAACGACGCCCGGGCGGTGATCTTCGCGCCCGCCGAGGAGGACTTCGGCTACATCGCCCTTGAGGCGATGCTCGCCGCCAAGCCGGTGATCACGACCCACGACGCGGGCGGCCCGACCGAGCTCGTCGAAGACGGCGTGAACGGGCGCGTCGTGGACCCCGACCCTGCCGCAGTCGCGGCCGCGATCGACGACCTGAGCTCCCGCCGCCGCCGCGCCCGCAAGCTCGGCCGCCAGGCCCGCCGCCGCGCCGAACAGGTCACCTGGAAGGCCGTCGTCGACGCCATCCTCGCGCCGTGAGCCGCCCCCGGGTCGCCGCGGCCGCGACGTTCCCGTTCTTCCCGCCGCAGGGCGGCGGCCAGCTCCGCGTCTGGCACCTGTACCGCCAGCTCGCGCGTCACGCCGACATCACCGTCGTCTGCCTGACCGACTACGGCAAGCCCGCGCGCGAGCGCGAGGTCGCGCCGGGACTGTTCGAGTGGCGCGTCCCGATGGCCCTCGCGCACGACACCGAGTTCTGGCGCCTGTACCGCGAGACGGGCGCCTCGATGACCGACGTCTCGTTCCCCGAGCTGCACCGGCTCACCCCGGCCTACGCTGAGGCCGTCGCGCGCGCCGCCGACGGCGCCGACCTGCTGATCGCCTGTCATCCCTACGTGACGCCGGTCCTCACCGCCGCGGCCCCCGGCGTACCGCTCTGGTACGAGGCCCAGGACATGGAGTCCGACCTCAAGCGCGACACCCTCCCCGAGCACGAGCTGAAGGCGCACTACGTCGAGCTCACGCGCGCCACGGAGGCCGAGACCTGCGCGACCGCCGAGCTCGTCATCACCTGCTCGGACGCCGACGCGGCCCGGCTCGGCGAGGTCTACGGGGTCGACGCCGAGCGCCTGCGCGTGGCGCCCAACGGCGTCGACGTCGCCGCCGTGCGCGTCACGACCACCGCCGAGCGGCGCGCCACGCACGATCGCCTCAACATGCCCGCCGAGCAGCGCGGCCTGTTCCTCGCCAGCCAGCACGGGCCCAACAACGCCGCGGCGCACCGACTGCTCGACCTCGCGCGCGAGCACCCCGACCTGCGCTTCTGGATCGCCGGCAGCGTCTGCGACGCCCTCCAGGACCTCGACGAGATCCCCGACGCCGCGGAGCTGTTCGGGATCCTGCCCGACATGCACAAGGACACCCTGCTGGCGATCGCCGACGTGATGCTCAACCCGGTCGAGGAGGGGTCGGGGACGAACCTGAAGACCTTCGAGTACCTGGCCAGCGGCGCGCCGCTGGTCTCGACGCCCAAGGGCCTGCGCGGCGCCGACGTGCCCGACGGCCCGGCCGTGCTCGTCGCCGCCGTCGACGACTTCCCGGACGCCATGCGCCAGGTCGCCGGCACGGAGGCCCGCGCTCTGGACGAGCACGCCGCCGCACTGCGCGAGGCCGTGGCCCGCGGCTACGATTGGGAGGCGATCGCCGGCCGCCTGCTGGCCGATCCCCGCGTCCGCGAACGGCTGCACCCCGACGCCGTCGACGCCGCCTGAATGCGCTTCTGCACCGCCGCCACCAGCACCCAGCTGCCCGAGACGCGCGAGCTCGCCGCCGCCCTGCAGCGCGTTCACCCCGGCGCGCCGCGTCTGCAGGCGCTCGTCATCGGCCGCCATGCCGACGACGAGCCGTTCGACGTCCTGGAGCCCGCGGCGCTCGAGCTCCCGGGCTGGGCGGAGATCGTGCAGGACGCCTCGCTGGACGAGCTCGTCGACCGCGTCCGCCCGCTGCTGCTGCGCCACCTGCTGCGCCGCCACGACGAGCCGGTCGTGCTGCTGGCCCCGTGGGTCGAGGTCACCGGGCCGCTCGACGCGCTGACCGACGCCCTGGGCCGCGCCGCACTCGCGCTCGTCCCGCGCGCGCCGGAGGGCCTGCCGGCCGACGGCCTGATCCCGGGCGCCACGGAGATCGGCTACTGGGGCCAGTACGACCCCGGCTGCCTGGCGGTGCGGCCGGGCTCCGACGCCCAGGCGATCCTCGGCTGGTGGGAGGAGCGCGCCGCGCAGGGCGACCGACCCGGCTCGCTGCTCGGCAGCATCCGGGCCGCGTTCACCGACCTCGTCGCGGTCGTCGAGGACCGCGGGATCGACGTGAGCGGCTGGAACCTCCACGCCCGCAGGCTCTCCCGGGCCGCCGACGGGACGCTCCTGGCCTCCGGCCGCCCCCTGGCCCTGTTCAACTTCGAGGGCTTTCGCGCCGACCGCCCGTACTGGCTGCGCGACGCGTTCACGCGCGTGCGCGTCCTCGACGACCCGCTCCTGGCCGAGCTGTGCGCCGAGCGCGCCCGCCGCCTGCTCGAGCACGGGTGGGTCCCGCCGCGCGCCATGGAGCTGATGCGCGAGCGCCTGAGCAACGGCGTCGTCTACAACGAGCACCTCAAGCGCCTGCATGCGCGCGCGCTCGCCTCCGGGTTCGACATCCCGGACCTGTCGACCGAGGAGGGCACGCAGGCGCTGATGACCTACGCGCGCGCCAAGGTCAACGACCTGGTCGCCGACGGCGTCTCGCGCTACCTGCACGACGTCTACCT
>JAICJK010000163.1 GCA_025928415.1 Solirubrobacteraceae bacterium
AACACCGTCGTGCTGAAGCCCGCCGAGCTCACGCCGCTGACCGCGCTGCGGTTCGCCGAGCTGGCCCTGGACGCCGGGCTGCCCGAGGGCGTGGTCAACGTCGTGGCCGGCCCGGGCAGAACGTGCGGGCAGCGGCTCGTGGAGCACCCGGACGTCGCCAAGGTCGCCTTCACCGGCTCGACCGAGGTCGGGCGGTCGATCGCCGCAGGCGCCGCCCAGACGATCAAGCGCGTCACGCTGGAGCTCGGCGGCAAGAGCGCCAACGTCGTGTTCGCCGACGCCGACCTGGCCGCCGCGGCGAAGGCCGCGCCGCCGGCGATGTTCGGCAACGCGGGCCAGGACTGCTGCGCGCGCTCGCGCATCCTCGTGCAGCGCAGCGCGCTCGACGAGTTCCTGGCGCTGCTGGCCGATGCGATCGGCGACGTCGTCGTGGGCGATCCGCTGGACGAGCGCACGACGATGGGCCCGCTGATCTCCGCCGCCCACCGCGAGGAGGTCGCCTCGTTCCTCGACGACGGCGAGCGCGTCGCGATCCGGGGCGGCGCGCCCGGCGGGCCCGGCTACTGGATGGCGCCCGCGATCCTGTCCCCGGTGGACCCGGGGGCGCGCGCGGCGCGCGAGGAGATCTTCGGCCCCATCGGCTGCGTGATCGCCTTCGACGACGAGGACGACGCGATCCGGCTGGCCAACGACACGATCTACGGCCTCTCGGGCTCGATCTGGACGCGCGACGGCGCGCGGGCGCTGCGGGTGGCGCGGGCCATCGAGACGGGCGTCCTGTCGATCAACTCGAACACCTCGGTCCGCGTCGCGACGCCCTTCGGCGGCTTCAAGCAGTCGGGCATCGGCCGCGAGCTCGGGCCGCACGCGCTCGAGCACTACTCCGAGGTCAAGACGGTCTACTACTCGACGGAGGGCTGATGCGGCTCGAGGGCAAGGTGTGCGTCATCACCGGGGCGGCGGGCGGGATCGGAGCCGCGACGGCGCGCCTGTTCGCCGGCGAGGGCGCGACCGTGGTCGGCGTCGACCTGCACGACGGCTCCCCCGGCGAGCTCTCGCTCGCCGTGGACGTCACCCAGGAGCCCGAGGTCGAGGCGATGTACGCCCGGGTCCGCGATCAGTTCGGCCGCATCGACGTGCTGTTCAACAACGCCGGGATCTCCCCGGACGACGACGTCTCCGTGCTCGACACGACCTACGAGGCCTGGCAGCGCGTGCAGGACGTCAACCTGAAGTCGGTGTTCCTGTGCTGCAAGCACGGGATCCCGCACCTGCTGGCCAATGCCGGGCCGAACCGCGGCAGCGTCGTCAACACGGCGTCGTTCGTCGCCGTCATGGGCGCCGCGACCTCCCAGATCTCCTACACGGCATCCAAGGGGGGCGTGCTGGCCCTCTCGCGCGAGCTCGGCGTGGAGTTCGCGCGGCAGGGCGTGCGGGTCAACGCGCTGTGCCCCGGCCCCGTCGACACGCCGCTGCTGCGGGAGCTGTTCGCCAAGGACCCCGAGAAGGCGGCGCGGCGGCTCGTGCACGTGCCGATGGGGCGCTTCGCCACGGCCGAGGAGATCGCCGCGGGCGTCGTCTTCCTCGCCGCCGACGAGTCGTCGTTCGTCACCGCGTCGACGTTCCTGGTCGACGGCGGGCTCAGCGCGGCGTACGTGACGCCGGAGTAGAAGCGGCCTCCGGCGGGCAAGCCCGCGCCTCAGCCGCGCGCGGCCGACAGCGCGCCGATGACCTCGCGCCACCACGCGGCCTCGGCGTCGCTCGCCGCGGCGGCCAGGCGGCGCTGCGCGGCATCCCGCAGCGCCGTGCTGCCGCCGATCATCAGACGCGGGCCCGTGGCGGCGAAGCGCCCGTCCTCGAGCTCGGCCAGGACGCCGGGCACGTCGCGGCGCGTGCGCAGGCGCTGGATCACCCGCAGGCCGTTGAGGACCTCCGGCGCGGCGGGGTCGCCGTCCTCGTCGAGCCACGGCCGGGACGTGAAGATGCTCGGCGTGCTGCGCGGGGGCCGGTGCGGGACCGGCTGCGCGACGACCGGGCCGGTGCGCCAGCGCTCCAGCAGGCGCCGGAACTCGATCGCCACCTCCTGGCGCACGAGGACGTGGAGCCGGTCCCCGGCCTCCACGCGGGTGGACCCGCGGGGCGGGATCGCCTCCCGGCCGCGCACGATCACGTTGAGCAGCGCGTCGCGGGGCAGGCCGAGCTCGCGCACCCGCGCGCCGACGACCGCGTCGTCGCGGCCCACGCCGAACTCCACGATCTCCGCCCCCATGCTGCGCATCGTCCCGCCCTCGGCCAGCGGCGTGGGGACGGCCTGCTCGTTGGTGGTCGCGCCGAGGCGGCGCGCCAGCGCCTCGAACGTCGTCCCCTGCAGCAGCGTCGACACGAGCACCGCGAAGAAGACGATGTTGAAGAACCGCGTGGCGTCCGAGACGCCGGCGAGCACCGGGAACGTGGCCAGCACCACGGGGACGGCGCCGCGCAGCCCCGCCCAGCCCAGCACCACCCGCTCGGCCGGGCGGAAGCCGCCGAACGCGGTCGCGAGGTAGACAGCGGCCGGGCGGGCGACGACCGCGGCCAGCACGGCGAGGATCGTCCCCTCCAGCGCGACGTCGCCCAGCGCCGCGGGGAAGACGAGCAGGCCGAGGGTGAAGAACATCCCGAGCTGCGCGACCCAGGCCAGCCCCTCGTGGAAGGTGACGATCGTCCGCCGCGCGGGGACCGTGCTGGAGCCGATGGCCAGGCCCGCCAGGTAGACGGCCAGGAACCCGGACCCGTGGCTGACGTCGGCCAGGCCGAAGGCGAGCGCGCCGGTGGCCACCGAGGCGACCGGGTAGAGCCCCGCCGAGGACAGGCGCACGCGGCCCAGCGCGAGGACGGCCAGGCGCCCGACGGCCAGCCCGACGATCGCGCCGATGCCCATCTCCTCCACGAACAGCAGCACCATGTCGCCCAGGCCGTAGCCGGGCTTGCTGATCCAGTCGATGAACCCCAGGACGAGCAGCACGGCGACGGGATCGTTCAGGCCGGCCTCGCCCTCCAGCGTCCGGGCCAGCCGCTGCTTGAGCGTCGAGCCGCGGAGGATCGCGAAGATCGCCGCGCCGTCCGTGCCGGCGATGATCGACCCGACGAGCATGCCCTCCAGCAGGGTGAAGTCGAACAGCCAGGTGGCCAGCAGCCCGCCGATGATCGCCCCCAGGATCGTGCCGAGCACCGCGAGGGTCAGCGCCGGGCGCAGGACGGGCCGGATCTCCGCCCAGCCCGCGGTCAGGCCGCCCTCGAACAGGATCAGCGCCAGCGCGACGATGCCCACGCGGCGGGCCAGCTCGTAGTCGTCGAAGTCGATCCACCCGATGCCGTCGGAGCCGATGGCCATCCCGATCCCCAGGAACAGCAGCAGGCCCGGGACCCGCACCCGCCCGGCGAGCAGCGCGGCGCCGAGGCCCGCGGCCAGCAGGGCGCCGGTGACGAGCAGGAGCTGGCCGTCGGTCATCCGCCGCCCGCCCCGACGGCGCGGATCCGGGCGCCCCGGAGCGGGTCCACGACCCGGTGCCCGCCGGCCGTCACGCGGTCGAAGGCGTCGAACACCACCGCCATGCGCGTCCGGTGGCGGGCCGGGTCACCGGACGAGGTGGGCCTGATAGCCCGCCTCCCCCACCGCGACGGCGACCCGCGCGGCGTGCTCGGTGCCGCGCGTCTCGAGGACGAGCTGCACGGCGGTCTCGCGGACGTGGAGGTCGACGCCCTCGCGCACGTGCTCGACGTCGAGCAGGTTCGCTCCGGCCTCGGCCACGACGATCAGCAGCCGGGCCAGGGCGCCGGGCCGGTCGGACACCCGGGTGAACAGGACCATCCGCCGCCCCGCCTCGGTCTCGTGGCGGCGGGCGACGACCGCGAGCAGGCCCGCGTCGACGTTGCCGCCGCTGAGGATCACGCAGGTCTGCCCGCGCGGGGCGGGCGCGACCGCGCCCGCGAGCAGGGCGGCGACGCCCACGGCGCCCGCGCCCTCGACCACGAGCTTGGCCTTCTCGAGCAGCAGCACCATCGCCTCGGCGACGTCGTCCTCGGCCACGACGACGACCTCGTCGAGCCACTCGCGCACGAGCGCGAGCGTGAGCTCCCCCGGGCGCTTGACGGCGATCCCGTCCGCGATCGTCAGCGCGGCGTCGACGGCCACCGGGGCGCCCGCGCGCAGGGACGCCGGGAACGCCGCGACGGTCTCGACCTGCACGCCGACGACCTCGACGTCCGGCCGGGCGGACTTGACCGCGATCGCGACGCCGCCGGCCAGCCCGCCGCCGCCGACGGGGACGAGCACCCGCGCCAGGTCCGGCAGGTCCGCGAGCAGCTCGAGCCCGAGCGTCCCCTGCCCGGCTACGACGTCGGGGTCGTCGAACGGGTGCACGAAGGCCATCCCGGCCTCCTGCGCGCGCTCGAGCGCCGCGCCCACGCAGTCCTCCACCGACTCCCCGGCGAGGCGCACCGTCGCCCCGAGCGCGGCGGCGCCCTCCGCCTTGGCGATCGGCGCCTGGGCCGGCATGAAGACCTCGCAGCGCACGCCGCGCACGCGCGCGGCCATGGCGAGCGCCTGGGCGTGGTTGCCCGCGCTCCCGCACACGACGCCGGTCGCGCACCCGTCGCCGAGCGCGGCGAGCTTGGCCAGCGCGCCGCGTACCTTGAAGGACCCCGTGCGCTGCAGGCTCTCGGCCTTCAGCAGCACGTCGCCGCCGCAGCGCTCGGTGAGCGTCGCCGAGGCCAGGACCGGCGTGTGGCGCGCGGCGCCGGCGACCGCGTCACGGGCCCGGGCGACGTCGGCGGCGGTGACGGGCGCCAAGGTGGCCACGGTCCGGTGGCCTCAGTCCGCGACGGCGACGATGGCGTCGATCTCAACGTCGGCGCCGAGTGGCAGGGCCGCCGCCCCGATCGTCACCCGCGCGGGCGGGTCGGCGGGGAAGAACGCCGCGTAGGCCTCGTTGACCTCGGGGAAGCGCGCCATGTCGGTCACGTAGACCGTGAGGCGCACGGCGTCGTCCAGCCGCGCGCCCGCGGCGGCGCAGACGACGGCGAGGTTCTCCAGGCAGCGCCGGGTCTGGTCGCCGGCCGAGCCCTCGACGAGCTCGCCGGTGGCGGGGTCGAGCGGCGTCTGGCCCGAGCAGAACAGCAGCCCGCCCGACCGGATGGCGTGGCTGTAGGGGCCGACGGCGCCGGGGGCGCCGGCGGCGGTCACGACCTGGCGGTGCACTGACATGCGACCGAGCCTACCTCCCGGTGGCCTGGGGTACCGTGGCCTGCGATGCGAGCCCTCCGCCTCGTCGGTGCGTCGGTCGCGACCGCCGCCGCCCTGCTGGCCCCGGCCGCCGCGCACGCCGCCATGACGTGGAAGCCGTGCACGCCCACGGGCTTCCAGTGCGCCTCGGTGGCGGTCCCGCTGGACCGGTCGGGCGCCACGCCGGGGACCGTGAACCTCGCGGCCACCCGCGTGCCCGCGGCGAGCAACCCCACGCGGACCGCCGTCGTCGCCCTGGCGGGGGGACCGGGACAGGCGGCGCTGCCGCTGGCGCCGGACTTCGCCCAGGTGCTGGCGGCGGGGCTGGCCACCCGGGACCTGCTCGTCTTCGACCAGCGCGGCACCGGGGCCTCGGGCTCGCTGCAGTGCGCGGCGCTGGAGACGGGCGCGGGCAGCCTGACCTCGGCCGTGCAGCGCTGCGCGGACCAGATCGGGCCGGCGCGCGCGTTCTTCACCACCGCCCAGTCCGTACAGGACCTCGAGTCGCTGCGGGTGGAGGCCGGGTACGACAAGCTCGTGCTGTTCGGCGTCTCCTACGGCACCAAGGTCGCCGAGGACTACGCGGCCGCGTACCCCGGCAACGTGGCCGGGCTGGTGCTGGACTCGGTCGTCCCGCCCGAGGGCCAGGACGCGCTGCGCCGCTCGACGTTCAAGGCGGTCCCCCGCGTGCTCGGCGAGCTGTGCGCCGGCGGCGCCTGCCGCGGCATCACGCGCGACGCGACCGCCGACCTCGGCAAGGTCGTCGCCCGGCTGCGGCGCCATTCCATCCGCGGCCCGGTCTACGACGGGCGCGGGCGGCGCTACACCGCTCACCTGACGCAGTCCGGGCTGTCCTCGATCCTGCTCGCCGGGGACCTGAACCCCACGCTGCGCGCCGAGCTGCCGGGGTCCCTGCGGGCCGCGCTCGCCGGGGACGTCAAGCCGCTGCTGCGGCTCAGCGCGCGCTCCGCGGGCCTGGAGAACCGCGCGCAGCTCGCGTCGGACGACCGCGCGCAGCTCCCCTCGGACGACCGCGCGCAGCTCGCGTCGGACGACCGCGCGCAGCTC
>JAICJK010000507.1 GCA_025928415.1 Solirubrobacteraceae bacterium
GTCACCGCTGCGTACGACGTCCCGCCGAGCGCGATCGCGAGCGCGGTCAGCGCGACCGCCATGCTCGGCGACGGAAGCCTCGTCTTCGACATCCCGACCCCCCCGGTCCTCGGACCCCCGGTCCTCGGTGAATGCGTACCGCGACGCTACCGCCTCGGCGCACCGGCCGATAGGGCTCCCGCAACGCGCATCATGTGCCGGCGCGCCAGCGCTTCCAGGCGACGGCGGCCAGGCCGGTGAAGCCCCACGACGTCGAGATGAAGGACGCGACCACCCCGGCCTTGTAGGCGGGGTGCTCCTTGAGCTCGGGCCGGACGGCGAGGACGCCGAAGGCGTTGGCGTTCGTCCAGGCGCCGACGGCCAGCGGCACCGCGACCGCGCGGGGCGGGTCGGGCACGAGCCGCGAGGCTGTCGCCGTCAGGCCGCCGAGCATGATCAGGTCGAGGTGCCACTGGCGCAGGCGCGCGGCCGAGCGGATGCCGATTCGCTGCAGGTCGTCCGGGCGCGTGGTGGCCAGCGCCATCGGCCAGCCGGTCAGCGCGCCGAGCGCGAGCTCGGTCAACCCGGACACGATCAGGCCATCGACGCGTGGAGCATGGTTGCCGCGACTCATGCGCGGCGTTGTATCAGTGCAGCGAACCGTGGCTCACACCCGCGTGAGCCACTCGAGCGGGAACGGCGGCAGCGCCAGCGGCCGGACGGCGAGGCGCATGAGCATCAGCGGGTTGTCGTCTCCGGCGACGCGGTTGACGTGGACGGTCGCGCACGCGGTGCAGCGGTGCACGAGCGCCCACTCGCCGTCGTCGCGGACGGAGACGCCGATCGGCTCCATCGAACCGGCGCAGTCCGCCGCCCGGTCGCCGGGCACGTCGTCGACGTGCCGGCTCCACAGGCAGTTCGGGCAGTGGTTGCGGTGCTGGGTGCCCGGGGCCGCCATCGGCACGTCGAGGCGGCAGCGGCGACAGCGGAAGCTGTCCGGGCCGCGGCGCCGGTCAGGAGCACCGCGATGAGGTGAGGTGCGCGCGTGGCGCGGCAAGCAGAACCTCCGATGAACGTCGAGAAAGGGGACGGCGGGGCTGGGCGCCCCGCGGCGGCCGAGGGCGTCAGCCCTGGCGGCGGTGAGAGGTGTTGTGTCCCGTGGCGGCAATCGTCATGAAATCGCTCACCTCGCCCTTCGGATCCCGGAGGTTCGGATCACGCCGGACGGCGCGAGCATACGCCCCGGCGCCGGCCCGGACAAACCACCGGGCTACGGGCCTTCGCCTGCGCGGGCCCGAAGCAGGCTCGTCACGTCGAGCTCGTCCTGCGGGCGTCCCGCCGCCACCTTCATCGCGATGAGGTCGTCGAAGCCCGCAAACCAGAACCGTCCTGCCCCGGGTACCTCCCGCTCCACCGCTCCCGACCGCAATCCGGCATAGCCCTTCGTCCCCGCGACGTCCTGCATGACATCGAGCCGCCCCAGCCGGGTGCGAAGGGCCCAGTTGCCGCCGAGCGCGAGGCCATCCTCGTCGGGAGCGAGACCGAGGCCGGACGGATCGAAGTCCTCCGCGAGCATCACCTCGGCGCCGAGCGCCCGCAGCGCGCCGGCCAGGCGCCGGACGTTGTCTGGTCGGGGGTCTGGCACGACGTCGATGTCCTTCGTGGCTCGGATGACGCCATGGGCCGACAGCGCAAACCCGCCGATGATCACGACGTCCACGCCGTGCTCGGCGAGCAGGCGCAGCATCGGCTCGGCCTGCAGCGGCCGTGGCGACCGTCCGGCGCCCGAACCTCGCGCCAAGCTCACCACTCTCCCGACGCGATGCCGGTCAGCGTCCGGCTGAGGGCCGCGGTCTGCGCGATTCGCTCGGCCGGCGTCAGCTCCTCGAAGTCGGCCCGAAGGTCGGCATCGGTGCGGTTGTCATGGGGCCCGGGAGCCGCGCGCAGCTCGAGGCGCTCGCCCATCGCGGCCAGCAGTCGCGCCACCGTCGAAACCGACGGCGAGATCTCCGCGCGCTCGATTCGGCTGATCTGCTTCTGCGTCGTGCCAGCGCGCCGCGCGAGCGTGGCCTGCGAGATCCGATGCCGGGCGCGGGCGTCGCGGATCAGCGCTCCGGAGTCGGGGACCATGCCCGGACTGTACGTCATATGTGACGTTGCAACAGCGGGCTGTTCGCCAGGTCGCACGCCCGGTGAGACGGAGTCGAAGCCGGGCGGGCGCGTCGCAAGGAGGCGGGCCGCAATGGACCAGCGGGGACGCGGGCACAACCGGCGCCGGCAAGGCGCCGGCGGACGACGCCAAGCGCCGGGGCACCCGCGCGCAGACCACGCCGGCGGGCGGGGCGCGGCGGCCGGCCCCCACCCGATCCCGGGCCCGCGCGCAGCGCCCGGGCGGGGCCGGCCGCACCCGCCCCGCCCCCCCACGGCGCCGCGGCCCCACCGCCGCGACGCCCCCAGCCCCCGGCCGGCGCGCAGCGACCCCCCCAA
>JAICJK010000302.1 GCA_025928415.1 Solirubrobacteraceae bacterium
CGCCGCGGCCTACGCCGCGGCGCTGCCCGCAGGCGCGAGCGCCCGCCTGCTCGTCGAGCCCGATGCCGACGGCACGGCCGCTGCGGGCGGCGCGCGAGCGCGGGCCATCACCCTGCGCTACGACTCCCCGCGCCTCGGGCGCCTGGACCTGCGCCTGGACGCCGCGTCCTGCGCCGTCCACGTCGCCGCCGGCCCGCCCGCGGACCTCGTCGCCGGCGCCGTGGAGGCGCTGCGCGACGCGCTCGGCGCCGCCACCGGCCGCCCCATGCAGGTCACGGTCCATCCGCGCCGCCAGACGCTCGATGTCCGCACCTGAGCCCCCGCCCAGCCACCGCGCCACCGCGCTGCGCTACACGGCCGGCCAGGACGCGGCCCCGCGCGTGGTCGCCACGGGGCGCGGTCACGTGGCCGACGCCATCCTCGAGCGGGCGCGTGAGGCCGGCGTCCCCGTGCGCGAGGACCCGGCGCTGGTCGAGGCGCTCGCCCGCCTGGAGCTCGCGAAGGAGATCCCCGAGGACCTCTACGCCGCGGTGGCCGAGGCGCTCGTGTGGGCCTACGCCCTCGACGCCCGGACGCACGAGCGCCGGGCCTGAGGCCCGGCGCTCGCGTCACCAGTGGAGAGATGCGGTGTGAAGCACCGGCGGCGCCCCCTTGCCGGGGGCGCCGGGAGCCGTCGCGCTAGGCGACGGCCTTGAAGAGCTGCTCGTCGGCGTCCAGCGCGGTGCGCAGCGTGCGCTTGAGCGCGCCGTGGATCTGGCAGACGCGGGACTCGGACACCCCGAGGATCTCGCCGATCTCGGCCAGCGTCATGTTCTTGACGTAGAGCAGGACGGCGACCTCGCGCTCGCGCTGGGGCAGCCGCGCGAAGGCGGCGCGGAACTTGTCCTTGGCCTCGCCCTTGGCGGCCGCGTGCAGCGGGTCGACCGTCTCGTCCTTGGAGGCGATGGTGTCCATGCGCTCGATCGTGGTCTCGTCGTCGGAGAGGACGAGCGTGTTCAGCGAGGTGAGGTCGGACTGCGTGACCTCGTCGCGGCGGCGGCGCAGCTCGGCGACCTCGACGCCCATCGCCTCGGCGAGCTCCTCGGTGGAGGGCCGGCGGCCGTGCAGGGACGTGAAGGCCTCGACGGCGCGCTCGATGTCGCGCTCCCAGCGGCGCACGGAGCGGGGGGCCCAGTCCTGGCGGCGCAGCTCGTCGAGCACGGCGCCGTGGATGCGGGTCCACGCGTACTGCTCGAGCGTGGCGCCCTTGGCGGGGTCGTAGCGGTCGATCGACTGGATCAGCGCCTCCAGCCCGCAGGAGATGAAGTCCTCGACCTCGCAGCGGGCCGGCATCTCGCGGACCTTCTTGTAGACGATGTACTTCACCAGCGGGGCGAAGGTCAGCACGAGGCGGTCGCGCAGCGCCTTGTCGTTCGTGCGGCGATACTCCGTCCAGAGCGCGAGCGCGTCCTCGGAGGACATGCGGCGCTGCTTGGGGGCGGTGGCGATCGTCATGGCGGGGAGGGCTCCTAGGGGGTTCTGCGGCGGGGACGGAGGGTGTATCGGGGCCGCCGGGTGGCCTCCGGATCCCCACTTCGTGGTATCGAAACGCGAGCATGTGTCGACGGACGTCCTCCCCACTTCTGGGGATGGTGCGTCCGCTCAAGCTGGACGCCCGTGCGCCGACGACAAGGCGGCATGCCGTTTCGTTCCCCCTCCGGAGGTCCCTGCCCGTGGCCCTGCGCCTGACCGGCCCCGACGCGCTCGCCGCGCCCGGCCCCCACGCCGAGGCATCGCCCGCCCGCGCCGCGGCCGTGGTCGCCGCGCGCGCCGGCTCGCTGCTGCACACCGGCGACCTGGCGGGCTACCGCGGGCTGTTCTCCGAGGTCGCGGGCTGGGAGGACGTCGCCGAGCGCGACCTCGGCCGGCGCCTGCTGGTCGAGGCGGCCCTCGCGGCCCGTGAGGGCAGCGTCGCGGTCCTGGCGGGCCGGCTGGCCGCCGTGGGCGCCGAGCTCGTGGCCGTGCTGGAGGACGAGCCGTGCGAGCCGTGGCTGCTCAACCACGCAGGCGTCGCCTTGTACGAGCTCGGGGAGATCCGCTCCGCGGAGGCGCTGTTCACCGCGGCGCGCCGCCTCGACCCCGAGCTGGGGGACGTCGAGCGCAACCTGGCGGAGTGCGCGCGCCGGCGCCGCGCGGGCACCGCGACGCCGCAGGGCCTGCCCCCCGCGGTCCTGGCCGTCCTGCGCGATCTCGCGCCGCGCGCCAAGCGCATCGCCGCGGCGGCGCGCCCCGCGACCGGGCTGACGCTGAGCCTGTGCATGATCGTCAAGGACGAGGAGGCGATGCTCGGCAAGTGCCTGGCCTCCGTCGCCGGCGCGGTCGACGAGATCGTCGTCGTGGACACCGGCTCGAGCGACCGCACGGTCGAGATCGCGCAGGCCCACGGCGCGCGCGTCCTGCACCACGCGTGGACCGGCGACTTCTCGGGGGCCCGCAACGCCTCCTTCGACGCCGCGACCGGCGACTGGATCCTCTACCTCGACGCCGACGAGGTCCTCGTCGACGGTGACGCCGAGGCGCTGCGCGCGCTGACGACCCAGACCTGGCGCGAGGCGTTCTTCCTGGTGGAGACCAACCACACCGGCGAGCTCGAGAGCGGGACGGCGACCACCCACGACGCCCTGCGCGTCTTCCGCAACCGCCCCGGCTACCGCTTCTCCGGGCGCATCCACGAGCAGATCATCGACACGCTCCCGAGCGGGATGCCCGACCGCATCGCGCGCACCTCGGTGCGCCTCGAGCACTACGGCTACCTGGGCGCCGTCCGCGACGCCAAGGGCAAGTCCCGCCGCAACATCGAGCTGCTCGAGCGCCAGATCGCGGACGGCGAGGACTCGCCGTTCCTGCACTACAACCTCGGCTCCGAGCACATGGCCGCCGGCGACCACGCCGCGGCCCTGGAGCACCTGCGCGAGGCCTGGGACGGCCTGACCCCCGACGGCGAGGTCCTGCTCGCGGGCTTCGCGCCGTCGCTGGCCACGCGGCTGATGACGGCGCTGCGCGTGTGCGGCGAGCTCGAGGAGGTCGACGAGGTGGCGGCGCAGTCCCTGCGCGCCTTCCCGGGATTCACCGACGTGCTCTACGAGCAGGCCCAGACCGCCCGCGTGGCGGGCGACGAGGCGCGCGCGGTGGCGCTGCTCGAGCAGTGCCTCGACTGGGGCGACGCCTCGAGCGCCTACTCGCCCCACGTCGGCTGCGGCACGCACCTGGCGGCGCTGTCCCTGGCCGCGATCCGCGTCGGCGCCGGCGATCGCGCGGGCGCGGCGACGCTGCTCCGGCAGTCCCTCGCCTTCAAGCCCGGCTTTCCGCCGAGCCTCGAGGCGCTCGCCGGCGTCCTGCTGCGCCAGCGCCGGCCGGTCGCCGAGGTGCTCGACGAGGTGCAGGAGCTCGCCGGCGGGGAGCTGGCGCCGTCCGTGCGGTTCCTCGTCGCCGTCGCGGTCTACGAGGCCGGGTGGGTCGTGGACGCCGAGCGCATGCTGCGCGAGATCGTCGCCGCGCAGCCGTCGGCCGGCCCGGCGCGGGTCGCGCTCGCCGAGGCGCTGCTGTCGCAGGGGCGCCTGGAGGAGGCCGCCGAGGCGGCCGCGGCGGTCGACGAGCAGGCCGGCGTCAAGGGCGCCGCGCTGCGCACCGAGATCTTCGCCCGCCTGGCGCTTGGAGCGGACGCCGGCGACGCCGCCGTGGCGTCCGCCCTCGCCGCTGCCGAAGGCCGGCTCCCCGTGCCCGAGCGCCGCGCCCTCGCGGCCTGGGCGGGCGCGGATCGCGAGCTGCTGCCCGGCGCGTCGGCGCCGGCGCTCGAGCTCATGCTCGACGTGCTGGCGCGCCTGCAGGCGTTCGACGCGTTCGAGCGCCTCGCCGCGGTGCTCGAGCACGCGGCGATCCCCGAGCGCGAGAAGCGCGAGCGCCTCGCGCAGGTCTACCTCCGCCGCGGGTTCCTCGACTCCGCCGCCGACGAGTGGCTCGGCGTCTGCGATCGCCTTGGGGCCGACGCCGCCGCCCTCGCGGGCCTGGCCGAGGTGGCGGCCCGCCGCGGCCTCGACGAGGACGCCGAGCTCCTGCGGCGCGAGGCGGAGCTGCTGGCCGCGTGAGCGCCGCGCTC
>JAICJK010000027.1 GCA_025928415.1 Solirubrobacteraceae bacterium
CCGGGGGCGGCCCGCCCGGACCGCCGGGACCGCCCGGACCGCCGGGACCGCCGCCCGGGCCGCCGGGACCGCCGCCCTCCCCGCCCGGCCCACCGCCGCCGCCCTTGCCGCCGAGCTGCACGTAGGCCATCTGGAGCTGGGAGAGCGCCTCGCGCAGCTGCCCGGCGTCGGGGCCGAGCTGGGCCTCGACGAGCGGCAGCAGCGCCCGCGCGCCGTCGACGGCCACGCGGACCTGCTCGAGGTCGCGCTCCTCCTCCGTCCCGGGAGCCAGGCCCGCCTTGCGGCCGCCGAGGTTCAGCAGCGAGACGATCGTCTGCAGCACGACGTCCTCGACGCGCAGGCGCTTGAGCTCCGCCTCGTAGGCGGCGCGCATCTCCTCCTCGGTGGGCTGGCGCTGTTCCTGCTCGCTCATGAGGGGCGGGCCTCCTCGACGTAGGTGTCCTGGGTCTCGCCGACCGCCGCGGCGAAGACCTCGTCCATGGGCGCGCCGGCCTCGATGGCGCGGCGCTGGCGCTGGGCGCCGTTGAGCTCCGGGAAGGCGGGGTCGATCCCGAGCTCGGCGCGCACCGGCGCGGTCCAGGCCAGCAGGCGCTCGACGGCGGCCGCCGCGGGGTACTGCCGCGCGCGGTCGAGGTCGATCAGCGAGCCGTCCTGGCCGAACCGGATGGCCCGCCACAGGTTCTCCTCGATCAGCCGGCGCGGGTGGTCGGCCTGCGGCACGCCGTCGTCGTGGTCGCGCGCCGCCTGCGCCGCGCAGGCGACGATCAGCCCGGCCAGCGCCTCGGACTCCTGGGCCGTCGACTGGGCGTCGGCGATGCGCACCTCGACGGTCCCGAAGTCGAAGTGGGGGCGCACCGACCACCACACCTGCGTGTACTCCACGATCGACTCCGTGCCCACGAGGAACTCGATGTACTCGCGGTAGGCCGCCCAGGAGCCGTAGGCGTCGGGGATGCCGCAGCGCGGGAAGGTCCTGGTGAACGCCTGCGTGCGCGCCGTGTGCAGGCCGGAGTCGCGGGCGTCGAGATAGGGCGAGTTCGCGCTGACCGCCAGCAGCACGGGCAGGACGGGCCGCAGCCGGTCGCAGACCGCGACGGCGCGGTCGAGGCCGCGGATGCCGACGTGGACGTGCAGCGAGAACGAGTTGTTGCGCCGGGCCACGTACTGCAGGCCCTCCACGACGCGCCGGTAGTGCTCGGTGTCGATGTTCGGCTGCTCGCGGTAGTCGGCCCACGGATGGGTGCCGGTGGCGGCCAGCAGCGCGTCGCGCCGGCGGGTCAGCGCGAACAGGCGCGCCCGGGCGTCGCGCTGCTGCGCGGTGGCCTCGTGGACGTCCTCCCCGCGGCCGGAGATGATCTCGATCTCGCTGGAGATCAGCTCGCCCGTGATTCGCTCGAACAGCGGCGGGTCCTCGGCGGCGGCCGCGTCGCGCAGCTCCTCGAAGCGCGGGACGAGGTCCAGCGTCTCGGGGTCGAGGATGGCGAACTCCTCCTCGAGGCCCACCGTGAAGTCCGTCGATGCCGCGAAGACGGCCTCGGCGCGGTCGCAATCCAAGGACATGGGCCGGTGCGCTAGGTCAGGTAGAAGTAGAGCGCGTAGAGCAGGTCCACCGCCGGGCTGGAGGTGTGGACCGTCACCTCCGGCGGCACCTGCAGCAGCGCCTCGGAGTAGTTGAAGATGATCTTCACGCCGGCCTCGACGAGGGCCGTGGCCAGGGCCTGCGCCGCGGCGTTGGGGACGGCGAGGACGCCCACGACGATGTCCTCCTCCTCCACGACCTGCCTGAGGTCGCGCACGTCCCGTACCTTCAGCGTCCCGACGTCGCGCCCCACCTTGCCCGGGTCGGCGTCGAAGATCGCGACGACGCGGAAGCCGTGGTCGGCGAAGATGTCCGAGTCGGCGATCGCGCGGCCCAGGTGGCCCGCGCCGAACAGCGCGATGTTGTGCTGCCCGGCCGTGCGCAGGATCTTGCGGATCTGCCCGAGCAGCGCGTCGACGTTGTAGCCGACGCCGCGCTTGCCGAACTTGCCGAAGCCCGAGAGGTCGCGGCGGATCTGGGTCGAGTTGACCTTCGTCCAGGCGGACAGCTCCTGGGAGGAGACGGTCTCCCTCCCCTCGCGCTTGGCCTGGGTGAGGACCTGCAGGTAGCGGGCCAGCCGCGCGGCGACCCCGAGCGACAGCCGCTCGACCGGCGCGCCGGGCTCGGGCGATTCGGATCCGTTGCCGGACGCGGAAGACATGTCGGTCGCGCTCACTCGTGGGCGATCCTAGCTCGCAGGCCTCTCGAGCAGCCGGCGGCGCAGGTCGTCGCGGTCGACGAAGAAGTCGTACAGCTCGCGCCCGTCGAGCGCGATGACCGGGATGCGCTCGAGGTAGGCCTTGAGCGTGGCGTCGTCGTCCTCGATGTCCACGGTCCGCACCTCGAACGCCCCCGGGCCGAGCTCCGCGCGGAGCTCGTCGAGCACGGCGAGCGCCGCCTCGCACAGATGGCAGCCTGCGCGCGAGTGCACGGTGACCTCGGGCGCGCTCACAGGTCCCGGGCGCCGGTCGGGTAGACGTCGAGGCCGAGGTAGGACGGGAACGGCTGCGGGGGCACCCAGCGCGCGGCCGAGGCGATCATCGCCGCGTTGTCGGTGCACAGCTCGCGCGGCGGGACCGCCACGCGCGCGGCGACGCCGGCCAGGCGCTCGCGCAGCGGCCCGTTGGCCGCCACGCCGCCGCCGATGGCCAGCCGGTCCAGCCCGGTCTGCGCCAGCGCGCGCTCCACGCGCTGCGCCAGCGCCTCCACGATCGCGTGCTGATAGCTCGCGGCGAGGTCGGCGGCGCGCGCGGCCGCGTCCTCCGGGCCGAGGTCGCGGATCGCGTACAGCAGCGCGGTCTTCACCCCGGAGAACGAGAAGTCGAGGCCCTGGACCCGGGCGGCGATCGGGAACGCGAAGGCGGACCGGTCGCCGTCCCGCGCCAGGCGCTCGAGGTGCGGGCCGCCGGGGTACGGCAGCCCGAGCAGCCGCGCGCCCTTGTCGAAGGCCTCCCCCGCCGCGTCGTCGAGCGTCGCGCCGAGGACCGTGAACGAGGCGTGGTCGTCCACCCGCGCCAGGAACGTGTGCCCGCCGCTGGCCACGAGGCACACGAACGGCGGCTCGAGCGCGTCGGGGCCGAGGAAGCTCGCGGCGACGTGGCCCTGCAGGTGGTCCACCGGCGCGAACGGCAGCTCGCGGGCGGCGGCCAGCCCCTTGGCCGAGGCCAGGCCGACGAGCAGCGCCCCGACCAGCCCGGGGCCCTGGGTCGCGGCGACGAGCGCGACGTCGCCGAGGCCCGCGCCGGCGCGGCGCAGCGCGTCGTCGACCACGACGTTGACGAGGTCGAGGTGCCGGCGCGAGGCCACCTCGGGGACCACTCCCCCGTAGGCGTCGTGGATCTCCTGGGAGGAGATGACGTTCGCGCGGATCTCCCCCGCGCCGCTGACCACCGCCGCGCAGGTGTCGTCGCAGCTCGTCTCGAGCGCGAGCACCAGGTCCCCGGGCGCGAGGAGGCCGGCCATCACGAGGGGGACGGCATGACCGGCCCGGCGTCGGGGACGTCGTCGAGGCGGCCCTGGAGCGTCATCGGCGTGCGCCACATGATGAGCGCGTCCTCGCCGTTGTCCTGGTAGTAGCGCCGCCGCATCCCGGCCGAGCGGAAGCCGAAGCGCTCGTAGAGCTCGATCGCCGCCTGATTGGACTGCCGGACCTCGAGCGTGAAGCGCGGCTCGGCCTCCTGCACGCGGGCGATCAGCGCCGCGAGCAGGGTCGTGGCGACGTGGGTGCGGCGCTCCTCGGGGTCCACCGCCACGTTCATGATGTGCCACACCGTGTCGTAGCGCGAGCAGATGCAGTAGCCGCACAGGCGCTGGTCGCGCCCGAGGCCGCGCCACGCGGCCAGGCAGATGCCCGAGGGCTTGGAGAGCTCCAGGACGAACATCGCCAGCGACCACGGCGTCGGGAAGGCGCGCCGCTCGATCGCGATGACCTGGGGCAGGTCCGCGTAGGTCAGGCGGCGGATGTCGGGCGGTGCGGTCACGAAGCGGTCCCGGGCGCTGTCCCGGACCGCTTCGGGACCGCGTCCGGCGCCCTGACGTACTCCGGGACGAGCGCCTCGCGCGCGACGGGCGTGGCTGCGAGCGCCAGCCGGCACAGCGCGTCGGCACGGACGCGATGGAGCGGGGAGCCGTCCGCCGGGACCTCGAAGCCCGCCGGTTCGAGCTGCTCCCGGAAGCGTATCGCCCCGTCCCCGGCGGCCAGCGGCCTCGGCCCGCCGGGGTCCGTCCGCAGCCCTCCGGCCAGCGCGCCGAGCTCCCCCGGCGGCACGGCGGCGGGTGCCAGCAGCCGCGCGCCGCCGAGCCAGGCGGCGACGAACGCCTCGCCGCGCCGGGCGTCGAGGCAGGCGAGCACGGCGCGGTCCGCGAGCCCGGCGCCGGCGCTGAGCGCCTCCAGGGTCGAAACGGGCACCAGCTCGGCGCCGGCGGCCTGGGCCAGCGCGCGGGCCGAGGCCACGCCGATCCGCAGCCCGGTGAACGTCCCGGGCCCGATGCCGACGCCGATCCGGTCGACGTCGGGCCACGACAGCCCCGCTTCGGCCAGCAGCGCCTGAGCCAGGCCGAGAAGCTCCTCGACGTGCCCCGGGCGCTCCCCCGGCGTCGGGACGTGGCGGCGCTCGGCGACCGGGCCGTCGCCGGACAGCAGGCCGACGACGGTGTCCGGGGTCGCCGTGTCGAGCGCGAGGACCCTCACGGGCCGTCGCCCCGCCGGCACACCGTCACCCGCCGCT
Source organism: Solirubrobacteraceae bacterium (assembly GCA_025928415.1). Lineage (GTDB taxonomy): Bacteria > Actinomycetota > Thermoleophilia > Solirubrobacterales > Solirubrobacteraceae > Paraconexibacter. The sequence continues at coordinate 4,807 of JAICJK010000027.1, forward strand.
GGTCGGCGCCGGCGTGCTCGAGCGTGACGCGGGCGGCGACGCGGCCCGCCAGCGCGTCGCCCGCCACCTCCGGCCATTCCACGAACGCGACGCGGCGGTCGTCGACGTAGTCGGCGAGCAGCGCCGGGTCCTCGGCCGCGAGGTCGCCGAGGCGGTGCAGGTCGAGGTGGCTGGCCGGCAGCGGGAGCCGGTCGTAGCGGCGCCCGAGCGTGAAGGTCGGGCTGGTCACGCGCCCCGTCACCCCCAGCGCGCGCAGCGCGCCGCGGACGAACGTCGTCTTGCCCGCGCCCATCTCACCCTGCACGAGCACGACGTCGCCGGCGCGCAGCGTGCGCGCGAGCGCGGCCCCCAGGGCCTCGGTCTCGTCGGCCGAGGCCGTGTCAGCGGCGCGCATCGGCAGCGCGCAGCCGGAGGCGCAGGCCGATGCCGAGCAGCAGCAGGAGCGCGCCGAGCGCCGCGACGACGTCCGCGTCCATGCCGGTGCGCGGCAGGTCCTTGGACTTCGCCGAGCCCGAGCCCGAGGACGGGTCGCTGCCCGAGGACGACGCCGGCGTCGTTGCCGTCGACGACTGGGTCGTCGGAGACGCCGGGGCGGTCTGCGGCGATGCCGGCGTGGTGGACGGCGAGGTCGTCTGCTGCTTGGGCGTGCTGGTCGACTTCTTCTTGTTGGGCGTCTTGACCTGGCCCAGCGGGTCCTGGTACTGGTCGTCGCCTGCGCTCTGGGCGAGCGCGGCCGCCGGCGTGAGCAGGATCGCGGCGGTGGTCAGCAGGACGAGGACGCGGCGAGAGGAGAGCATCGCCGCGGGATTGTACGAAGGATCCTGGACCTCCGGGCCGTTCGCAAACCCGCGCGACTGCGGTACCTTCGCCCGCGGATGCCCAATGCCACGGATGACGTACGGCGCCGACCACACCGCCACCTACGGAACGGGACCGGCGCTCCGACCCCGGGCTGCCCGCGACGCTGCCGCCGCGGCAGCGGGGGGCGATGACGCGCGTGCCCCGGCCGGGGGACCTCGGGGGCGGATCCCGCGGGGGGCGCCAGAGCGGCGACCACGACGGCGTGGCCGCTCTGGTGGCCGAGCCCGACGGCCGGCCGGAGCTCACCGGGCTGGAGATGCTGGAGCCGCCCGTCCGGCCCGGGCTGCGGGCGCGCGTGGCCGGGTCGGGCACCGGCCAGGCCGCGGGCCTGGCGGGGGCCACCCTCGCCAACAACGCGCTGCAGCTCGTCTTCACGATCCTGGTCACGCGGATGCTCGGGTCGACCGACTACGGCGCGCTGGCCGCCCTGATCTCCGCGTTCCTGATCCTGCTCGTCGGCGGCCAGGCGGTGCAGGCCGCCGCGGCGCGCGAGGTGGCGCTCGGGCGCCTGGGCAGCGCGGGCGACCTGCACCACACGGTCCGGGCATGGACGCGCACGATGGTGCTGGCGGCGCTCGCGCTGACGGTGCTGGGGATCGCCGTGCGCGGGCCCCTGGCCTCGCTGATCGGCACGCCCGAGCATCCCTGGGGTGCCGCCGCGGTGCTGCCCACCGGGGCGCTGTGGCTGCTGATCTCGCTGCAGCGCGGCGTGCTGCTCGGGGTCCACGCGTTCCGGCAGGTCGGCATCAGCATCGTGGCCGAGGCCGCGGCGCGCCTGCTGATGGGCGGCACGCTGGCCGCCGTGGCCGGCGTCACGGGCGCGTTCCTCGGCGCGCCGCTGGCCTTCTTCGCCGTCGCCGTGGGGCTCGTCGTGGCCCTCGACCGGCGCCTCGGCGCGCCGACCCGCACCGCGCCCCGCCGCGAGCTCCGGACGCTGCTCAGCGACGGGTGGGTGCCGATCGTCGGCCTGAGCCTGCTCGCCGTCCTGCAGAACGTCGACGTCATCATCGCCCGCCACCGGCTGGGCGAGGATCGCGCGGGCTCCTACGCGGTGGCCGCGGTGGCGGCCAAGAGCGTCGTCTGGGTCGCGATCGGGGTCGGGCTCCAGCTCCTCCCCCAGGCCACGCGGCGGGCGGCCGCGGGACAGGACCCGCGCCCGGTCCTCTACCGCGCCCTGGGCGTGCTGACGGCGGTCGCGGCCCCGGCGCTGCTGATCTTCGCCCTCGCGCCCGACCTGCTGCTGCGCACCGCCTTCGGCCCGGACACCGTCGACGCGGCCGGGGCGCTGATCGTGCTCGGGCTCGCGATGACGCTGCTGGCCGTGTCCTACCTGACCGTCCAGTACCTGCTGGCGCTGCACCTGGTGAGCTTCCTGTGGGTCCTGGGGGCCATCGCGGCCGGGGAGATCCTCGTGCTCTTCCGGGCCCAGGTGTCGATCACCGGCTTCGCCTCGACGGTCCTGGCCACGCAGGTCGTCGCCGCCGTGGCGGTGCTCGTCCTGGCGGCGCGCGCGCGGCCGCTGTCCGTCCGACGCCCCGACCCCTCATAGGCCCGCTCGGGACCCCCATCGCCCCCGCGCGCGCGGCGGAGCAACCGGCCGGTGCGCGCGGTGGCGGCGAGTACGCTGGCGCGCCGATGCGCCTGCTCGTCCCCCGCGCCATCTGCATCGCGAGCCCGACGGCGCTGGCCTTCTTCGCCGGCGGGTACAACGACCGCTCACGGCACATCGCGCTGATCGTCACCGCGGTCGGGCTGCTGCTCGCGGCCGCGCTGGCCCCCGCGCCGCTGCCCCGCGGCCGGCCGGCGCGCGTCACGCTCGGCGCGCTCGGCGCGTTCTGCGCGTGGACGGCGCTCAGCGCGACGTGGGCGCCAGTGCCCTACCAGGCCTCCGGCGACGCGCAGCGCGTCCTGCTCTACCTCGTGGTGCTGGCGATCGCCATCGCCGTCTGGCGCCCGCGGCGGGCGGCGCGCTGGGCGGAGGCGCTGCTGGCGGCGGGGGCGCTGGGCATCGCCCTGGTGGGCCTCGCAGGCCGCCTGCTGCCGAGCCTCGTCACCCAGCACAGCTCGCACCGCGCGGGCGGCCGGCTCGACCAGCCCCTGACCTACTGGAACGCCGAGGGCGCCCTGGCGGCGATGGGCCTGATCCTCTGCGCCCGCATCGCGGGGGATCGCGAGCGCCGGCCGCTCGCCCGGGCCGCCGCGGCCGCGGCGACCGTGCCGCTGGCGATGGACCTCTACCTGACCTTCTCGCGCGGCGCGCTCGCGGCGCTGGCCGCGGGCCTGCTCGTCCTCTTCGTCGCCGCCCGGTCCTGGTCGCAGCTTCGCGCGCTGGTGATCTGCACGGGGCCGTGCCTCGCCGCCACGGTGGCGGCCGGGCTGTCGGACAGCGTGCGGGGCGTGCGCCCGGGCGACGTCGGCCAGGGCCTGGTGGTCCTCGGCGTGCTCGTCGCGGCGGCCGCCGTCGCGGCCGGGCTCACCGTCCTCGCGCTGCGCCACGAGGCCCGTGCGGCGTCCCGGCGGGACGTCATCCCGCTCCCACGCGGAACCGCGGCGCTGGCCGCGGTCGTAGTGGTCGGCCTCGTGGTGATCCCGATCGTCGTGGGCGGCGCGAATCCGCCGGGCACCAAGCAGGTCTCGGTCGGCGCGACCAACCAGCGGCTCTCCGAGCTCGGCTCCAACCGTCCCGAGTACTGGCGCGTCGCCCTCGCTGGGTTCAAGGAGCACCCGGTCCGCGGCGTGGGCTCCAGCGGCTTCGCGGTCATCTGGCTGCAGAAGCGCCACATCTCCGAGGGCGTGCACGACGCCCACTCGCTGGAGATCGAGACCCTCGCCGAGCTGGGCCTGGTGGGCATCGCGATGCTGGCCGCGCTGCTCGGCGGCGCGATGCTGGCGATCCGCCGGGTCCACGGCGTGGATCCCGTCCTCGCTGCGGGCCCGGTCGCGGCGCTCACCGCCTGGGCGCTGCACTCGGCGATCGACTGGGACTGGGAGATGCCGGCGCTGACGCTCGTGGCGGTGATCCTGCTCGGGGTCATGCTCGCGCAGGCCGACGAGGCGGAGGTGGCCGATGGCGGCTGAGGACGCGGCGGTCGCGCGGCGGACCACGAGCGGGCGGCGCGCGGCACTGCCGGCCTGGGTCGCCCGCGGCGTGCTCGTCGCGCTCGCCGTCGTGGCGGCCGCGGTGGGCCTCCGGGCCATCCACAGCCAGCACGAGTGCGACGCGGCGATCAACCGCAGGACGGCGAACCCGGCGCAGGCGATCGCCGCCGTGAACCACCTCGTCGACGTCTGCCCCTTGACGCGCGAGACGCTCGCGCGGGTCGTTGCGCTCGGCATCCTGAGCCGGCCCGAGGCCTTCCTCGCGACGGCCGGGCGGATCGCGCGCGAGACGCCCGGCAACTACCTCGGCTGGCTCGTCCTGGATCTCGCCGCACAGCGGTCGGGCGACCGCCGGCTGCAGCGCGAGGCCGAAGCCCGGATCGTGGACCTCGTGCCCGGTTTTGAGCTGCCCTGACCGGCGCGCGGCGTCACCACGCTGTGTCCGGGTGCCCTCCGGCGCCCGCGCCGCGCCACGGCGCGGCGGGCACCGCGTCCTGCACCCGCACGACCGCGCGGGCGCGGACGGCGCGCCGCTCGCCCCACATCGCCGGCAGGAGCGGCAGCGCGGAGGCGAGGCCGGCCAGGTGCGCGCGGAGAGCGCCCCGCCCGCTGCGCGCGGCGTGCCACAGCCACGCCGCCTGCCGGTAGGCGACCAGGGGCGCCCAGCGCCACGGGAAGCTGCGGGCGACGAGCAGCAGCGTGTTGCGCGCCGCCCAGGCGGCCACCGGGCGCGCGAGGGCCCCGGCGGACCCGCTGCCCGCGTGGCGCGCGACGGCGGGCTCGTAGCGGCACGTCCAGCCGGCCAGCCGGAGCTTCAGCCCCAGGTCGACGTCCTCCAGGTAGGCGAAGAACCGCTCGTCGAAGGCCCCGGCCTGGACCACCGGCGCTCGGCGGTAGAGCGCGGCCCCGGCGCAGGCGGCGAACACCTCCCCGGGGGCGTCCCAGCGCCCGTCGTCGCGCCGGAAGCGCCCGCGCTGCTCGCAGACGCCGTCGCGGCGCAGCACGTCGCCGGTGTCGTAGAGCACGCCGGGGTCCTCGAGGCCGACCATCTTCGTCGCCACGCTCGCGCAGCGCGGGTCGTCCTCGAGGACCGCGACGGTCCGGGCGAGCCAGTCGGGCGCGAGCTCGACGTCCGTGTTGACGAGCGCGAGGGCGTCCGCGCCGCCGGCGGCGGCGATGCCGGCGTTCGCGCCGCCGGCGAAGCCGGTGTTGCGCGGGAGCGCCACCACCCGCACCTGCGGCCAGTGCTCGCGCAGCCACGCCACGGAGCCGTCGGTGGAGCCGTTGTCCACGACCACGATCTCGTCAGGGGGCCGCGTCTGGGCGGCGAGCGACTCGAGGCAGCCGGGTAGCCAGCGCCGCCCGTTCCAGCTCGGGACGACCGCGGCGACCCTCACCGAGGCGCGACGAGCCCGCGCGCGCGGCGCGGGGGGCTGCGGCGCAGCGTGGAGCGGGGCGTGCGGCGCAGCTCGCCGCGCAGCGTCTCGTTCACGACGCGCTCGATGCCGCGCTGGAAGCTCGACACGTCGAACCGGCGGGCGTTGGCGACGCATGCGGCCGGGTCGACGGACAGCGCGTCGAAGCCGCGTACGGCGGCGATGAGGGCGTCGGGCTCGGGCTCGTCGAAGAACACGCCGGTCTGGCCCTCGACCACGGTCCCGGCCACGCCGCCCGCCCGCAGGGCGATCACGGGGCGCCCGGCCGCCTGGGCCTCGACGGCGGCGATCCCGAACTCCTCGGTGGCTGTGACGACGAGCCCGCGGCAGCGCGCGAGCGTGTGCGCGACCTCCTCGTCGTCGATGCGGCCCGCGAAGCGGATCGTCGGCCCGGCGAGGCGCTGGAGCCGGCGGCTGTCGGGCCCCTTGCCGATGATCACGAGGGGCAGCCCCATGCGGTTGAACGCGCGGACGGCCACGTCGATCCGCTTGTGCGGCATCAGCTCCGACAGGACGGCGTACTCGCGGCCCACCTCGGACAGCGGCACGGGCGAGAAGCGGTCGGTCTCCACCGGCGGGGGGATGATCTCCGAGCTGCGCCCGAAGTAGCGCAGGACGCGCTGGCGCGTGGTCTCCGAGTTCGCGATGTAGCGGTCGACCCGGCGGGCGGCCGTCGTGTCCCACTGGCGCCAGCGCCCGAGGACCATCGCCAGCGGCGCGCGCAGCAGCGCCGGGTTGTCGTGCAGCGTCTCCTCCCGCGCGTTCCACGCGTAGCGGAACGGGTTGTGGCAGTAGCAGACGTGGATCGCGCGCTCGTCGGGGATGACGCCGTGCGACCACGCGCTGTGGCTGGAGATCACGACGTCGTAGCCGCGCAGGTCGAGCGACTCGATCGCGTACGGGTACGCGGGCATCAGCGCGCGGAACGTCTTCGCCGTCGGGCGCAGGCGCTGCAGGAAGGTCGTGTGGACCCTCCGGTTCGCGAACCTCCCGTGCGTGCCCTTGGGGTCGTAGACCGCGGTGAAGATGTCCGCGTCCGGGTAGATGTCGCACAACGCCGCGAAGACACGCTCCGCGCCCCTCAGGTCCAACAGGAAGTCGTGCACGAGTGCGACGCGTAACTTCGGCTTGCCGGTTCCGTCCTGCATGCGAAGGCGAGTGTATGCGACAGTTGACCGCTTGTGGAGGTCGGATTCGACGGGCGGTCATTCCTGGCCGGACGGGGAGTGGCCCGGTACACGCGTCGACTGGCGGCTTCGCTCGCCTCCCGGCACCCCGCCGACGGGTGGCACGCGTTCGTCCCCGGCACCGGGCACGTCGACGCCCCGGACCCGCGCGTGGTCCTGCACCGCGACCCCCGCCCGCAACGCCTGCTGTTCGCGTCGGCGGCCCTCACAGGTCGCCCGCGCCTGGACGGCCTGCTCGGGGCGCCGGTCGACGTCGTGTGGATCCCTGCGCCCGCGCCCGTCGCCGTCTCGCCGGGCGTGCCGTACGTCCTGACGGTGCACGACCTCTCCTTCGAGCGGCGCCCGGGCGACTTCACCCCCTACGAGCGTCTCTGGCACCACCTCGCGCGCCCCCGGCGGCTGGGGCGGCGGGCGGCGCGGATCGTCTGCGTGTCGGAGGCGGTGGCCGCCGAGGTCCGGGCGCAGTGGCCCGTCGACCCGGCGCGCGTCAGCGTGGTCCTCAACGGCGTCGACCGCCCGGCGGCGACGGCGAAGACCCCCCATCCGGACAGGTCGCTTCCGGAGCGCTACCTGCTGTGGGTCGGCGCCCTGGAGCCGCGCAAGGCGCCGGAGGTGCTCGGGCGCGCCTTCGCCGCCGCGCGCGCCCGCGGCCTCGACGCCGAGCTCGTGGTGGCCGGGGAGGGCCGCCTGTCCGGCGCCATCGCGGGGCCGCACGTGCACCTGCTCGGCGCGGTCAGCGACGCCCGCCTGCGCGAGCTCTACGCCCACGCGCTCGCGCTCGTGATGCCGTCGTGGCTGGAGGGCTTCGGCCTCCCGCCGCTGGAGGCCGCCGCCCATGGCGTGCCCTCGGTGGTGAGCGACCTGCCCGTCTTCCGCGAGACGCTCGGCGCCGGCGCGCTGCGGGTCGCGCCCGGCGACGCCGACGCCCTGGCCGACGCGCTGTTGCGGATCGCGCGCGAGCCCGCGCTGCGCGGCGAGCTCGCGGCCGCCGCGGCGGCGCGGATCGCGCCG
>JAICJK010000419.1 GCA_025928415.1 Solirubrobacteraceae bacterium
CTGCGCGCCGGCGGCGATGTCGGTCACCCGCGCGGTGACGTCGTCCACGGCGCTTGCGATGCGCAGGAATGACTGGCGGGCCTCCTCGACCGTCGCCGCGCCCTGCTCGGTGCGCGCGCCGCCGGACTCGACGACCTCCACCGCCCTGCCCGTCTCGGTCTGGATCTCGGCGACCAGCGAGGAGATCGAGGACGCGGCGTCCTGGGACTCCTCCGCGAGCTTGCGGACCTCCTCGGCCACGACGGCGAAGCCGCGGCCGTGCTCGCCGGCGCGTGCGGCCTCGATGGCGGCGTTGAGGGCGAGCAGGTTGGTCTGCTCGGCGATGCCGGTGATCGTGTCGACGATCCCGCCGATCTGGTCGCTCTTGGCGCCCAGGTCGCGGATGGCCTGCGTGGCCTGCGTCGCGGCCTCGCGGACGGCGACCATCGCGTCGGTCGCCTCCGACACGGCCTGGGCGCCGGCCTGCGCGACCTCGCGGGTCTGCTCGACGACCTCGGCCGTCTCCTGGGCGCCGGCCGCCGAGCGCGCGGTCTGCCCCGCGACCTCCTCGACGACCGAGCGCGCCGACTCCACACTGCGCACCTGGCGCTCGGCGCCCTGCGCGACGTCGCCGACGGCGTTGGCGATCTCGCCGACGGCGCGACCGGCCTCGGCGGACGTCGAGGCCATCTGCTGCGAGGCGGCCGAGAGCGTGTCCGCCGACCGGCCGACCTCGCCGATCATGCCCGACAGCGCGATGCGCGCCTCGTCGTAGGCGGTGACGGAGGCGACGGTGCTGGAGCGGATCCCGTTGACGGCCGTCGCGATGCGGCCCAGCTCGTCGCCGCCGAGGTCCTCGATCGGCTCGGTCACCGGCGTCGCGGCGTGGGTCAGGTCGCCGGCGGCCAGGGCCTCCAGACCGGACCGCAGGTCGCTGGCGTCGTGCTCCTGCAGCGCGCGCAGCCGGTCGAGGACCAGCAGCGAGGCGCGCCGCAGGCGGCGGCGGAGCAGGAAGGTGCCGGCGGCGGCGCCCAGCAGCGCGACCAGGGCGGCGATCAGCATCTCGGTCTCCGCCGTGCTGCGCGCGGAGGCCGAGCGGCGCTCCGCCGCGGCCGTCCACCGGTCGCCGAGCGTCCCCAGCGCCATGGCGACCGCGTCGCCCTGGGTGTTCGCGGCCGTGTTGAGCAGCGCCGTGGCCGCCCGCGTGCGGCCCGCGGCGGTGAGGGTCCCGATGCGCCCGTCGGTCGCCGTCCAGGCTGCGTAGTCGGCGTCGACGGCGCGCAGCGCGCCCTTGGGGACCTCGGCGCGCAGCTTGGCCAGCGCGGCGCGGAAGGCGGCGACGTCGCCCTTGTGCATGTCCGAGCCGTCCGGGTTCTTCACGTGCCCGCGGACGAGGACGTTCTGCGCCTGGGAGATGCGCATGTTGTAGGCGGCCGCCGCGGTCGCGTGCGCGGCGCCGGCGACGCCGCTGTCGCGGTCGGTCGTGCTGACGATCGAGCCGATGCCCATCCAGCCGACGCCGATGGCGACGAGGAACAGCACGCTGATGATGCCCAGCGTGGCTCCGACCTTCCTGCCGACCGACAGATTGCGGACCCATCCGGACACGGCGACCTCTTCTTCCGGCGCTCAACGAGGGAACCCCGGCGCGTGGCCGGCGTCTACGTGCCCCGTGGTCGGCCGGGCGGCGCCCGCCTTGAGAACCGCTACGCGCCGTCGCGCGCGGCGACGAGCTCGAGCAGCATCCGGTGCAGGCGGTCGTCGCCGCTGAGCTCCGGGTGGAAGGAGACGACCACCGCGTTGCCCTGACGCGCGGCGACGGGGTGGCCGTCGACCGCCGCGAGGACCTCGACGTCCGCGCCGTGCTCGGCGATCCACGGCGCCCGGATGAAGACCGCGCGCATCGGCGGGGCGGGCGGCTCGGAGATCCCGGGCAGCTCGAGGTCGGCCTCGAAGGAGCGGACCTGCCGGCCGAAGGCGTTGCGCTCGGCGCGCGTGTCCATGATCCCCAGGTGCTCGCGGTCGAGCATGATCAGCCCGGCGCAGGTCCCGAGGACCGGGGTCCCCGCGGCGGCCAGCTCGCGCAGCGGCTCGGCCAGGCCCTCGCGCGCGATGCCGAGCGTCATCGTCGTCGACTCGCCGCCGGGCAGCACGAGGCCGTCGAGCCCCTGCAGGTCGGCGGGCACCCGGACCTCGCGCACGGCTGCCCCCAGCCCCTCGAGCATGCGGGCGTGGGCGGCGAAGCCGCCCTGGAGCGCCAGGACGCCGATGCAGGGCGGCCGGTCGGCTACCAACCGCGCGAGGCCAGCAGCTGGGACTCGTCCAGCTTGCGGGACTCGAGCGAGTCCATCGCGCCGCCGAGGCCCTCGGAGGCGCGCGCGATGCGCGCCGGGTCCTGGAAGTGGGTCGTGGCCTCGACGACCGCGGCGGCGCGCAGCGCCGGGTCGGAGGACTTGAAGATGCCCGAGCCGACGAACACGGCCTCGGCGCCGAGCTGCATCATCAGCGCAGCGTCGGCCGGCGTCGCGATCCCCCCGGCGGAGAACAGCGGCACCGGCAGCTTGCCCTCGCGGGCGACCTCGCGGACGATGTCCAGCGGGGACTGCAGCTCCTTGGCGGCGGTGGCCAGCTCGGCGTCGTCCAGCCCGGCCAGCCGGCGGATGGCGCCGTTGATCGAGCGCATGTGGCGCACGGCCTCGACGATGTCGCCGGTCCCGGCCTCGCCCTTGGAGCGGATCATCGCGGCGCCCTCGCCGATGCGCCGCAGCGCCTCGCCGAGGTTGGTGGCGCCGCACACGAACGGGATGCGGAAGGCCCACTTGTCGATGTGGTGCGCCTCGTCGGCGGGCGTGAGGACCTCCGACTCGTCGATGTAGTCGACCTCGAGCGCCTCGAGGACCTGCGCCTCGACGAAGTGCCCGATGCGCGCCTTGGCCATCACCGGGATCGTCACGGCCTCCTGGATGCCCTTGATCATCGACGGGTCGCTCATGCGCGCCACGCCGCCGTCGCGGCGGATGTCGGCGGGCACGCGCTCCAGCGCCATGACGGCGACGGCCCCCGCGTCCTCGGCGATCTTGGCCTGCTCGACGTTGATGACGTCCATGATGACGCCGCCCTTGAGCTGCTCGGCCATGCCGCGCTTGACGCGCTCGGTGCCGGTGGACGGGGTGCTGACTGGGGTGGCCACGGAATGCTGCCTCTTGATCGACGGGAGTTCGGGAAC
>JAICJK010000380.1 GCA_025928415.1 Solirubrobacteraceae bacterium
TGGCCGTCCTCGAAGGCACCGCGCTCTCCGCTCCGGCGCTCTCCCCGACCGCGCTGGACTCGACCGACGCCCTCGTCGACCAGCTCACCACGGCGATCGAGCCCGCGGGCCCGTCCGCGGCGGTGGGGATCGGCGTGCCGTCGGTCATCGATTTCGCCACCGGCAGCGCGCGCTTCAGCGTCAACATCCCGCTGGCCGGCGTGCCGCTGCGCCATCTCCTCAGCGAGCGGCTGCAGCGGCCGGTCTTCGTGGACAACGACGCGACCGTCGCCGCGCTGGCGGAGGCCTACGACGACGAGCTGCACCCGATCGCCGAGTCGGTGGTGATGTTCACCGTCGGCACCGGCGTCGGCGGCGGCATCGTCCTCGGCGGGCGCATCTACCGCGGCGCCACGGGGGCAGCCGCGGAGCTCGGCCACATGGTGGTCGCCGCCGACCTCACCGACGGCGCGCCGCCACAGGCCGAGCGCTTCCCACAGCCCAGCTCGCTGGAGCACGCGGCGTCCGGGCGGGCGCTGGACGCCCTCGGCCACGACCGCGGGTTCGCCGATGGCCCGGCCGTGGTGGCCGCCGCCCACGCCGGCGACGCCGCCGCGCGCGAGGCGCTGCGCATCCTCGGCGAGCGCCTGGGCACCGGCATCGCCAACGCGATCAACACCTTCGATCCCGAGCTGGTCGTCATCGGCGGCGGCGTGTCGGCCGCGGGCGACCTGCTGCTCGAGCCCGCGCGCGACAGCGCCGCGCGGTTCGTCCTGTCCGGCGTGGGCACGAGGACCCGTATCGAGATCGCCAGGCACGGACCCCGGGCCGGCGTCCTCGGAGCCGCGCTGCTGGCCGGTCAGGAGACCGCCCGGTGAGGCCCGCCGGCGACAGACCGCACAGGATCGCCGGGCGCGAGCGCGCCCGCTGCGACGCACCCCGAGAGAGGAACGCGACATGAGCCAGACCGTGAACGTCAACGAGCGCCTGGCGGCGCTGACCAAGGCCGGCACCAGCGTGTGGCTGGACCAGATACGCCGCAGCATCACCCAGGGCGGGGAGCTGCAGCGCCTCGTCGAGGAGGACTCCCTGCGCGGCGAGACCTCCAACCCGGCGATCTTCGAGAAGGCGATCCTGGGGTCGCCCGACTACGACGAGCAGATCGAGGAGCTCGCCGCGGCGGGCGCGGACGCCCGCGGCCTCTACCGCGCGATCGCCGTCAAGGACGTCCAGGATGCGTGCGACGTCCTGCGCCCCGTCTACGACGAGCTCGACGGCTACGACGGCTACGTCTCGCTCGAGGTCGACCCGGACCTCGCCCACGACACCGACCTGACGATGACGCAGGCGCGCGAGTACTGGGAGGCCGTCGACCGCCCCAACCTGATGATCAAGATCCCGGGGACCGACGCCGGCGCGCCCGCGATCGAGCAGGCGACCTACGAGGGCATCAACGTCAACGTCACGCTGCTGTTCGGCGTGGAGGCCTACGCGCGCATCGCCGAGGCCTACATCCGCGGGCTCGAGCGCCGCCACGCGGAGGGCAAGTCGGTCGACATGCACTCCGTCGCCTCGTTCTTCGTCTCGCGCGTGGACACCGAGGTCGACAAGCGGCTGGAGGCTCTGGGCGCGCCCGAGGAGCTGCAGGGCAAGGCCGGCCTGGCCAACGCGCGGGCCGCCTACCGGCGCTTCAAGGAGATCTTCCACGGCGAGCGCTTCGCCGCCCTGCGCGCGGCCGGCGCCCCGGTGCAGCGCCCGCTGTGGGCGTCCACCGGCGTGAAGAACCCGAAGTACCCGGCGACGATGTACGTCGACGGGCTCGTCGCGCCCGAGACCGTCAACACGATGCCGATGGACACGCTGCTGGCCGCGGGCAAGGAGGCCCGCATCGACGGCGCCACCGCGGACCAGGACCCGACCGAGGACCTGCGGGCGCTGGCCGACGCGGGCATCGACATGGACGACGTGACCGACCTGCTGCTGCGCGACGGCATCGACAAGTTCGTCACGCCCATGGAGGACCTGCTGGCCGGCATCGAGTCCAAGCGCGAGGCGATCGTCACCTCGCGGCCGCCAACGATCCAGTCCGCGCTGCCCGACGACCTCGAGCAGGGCATCGCCGAGCGGATCCGCAAGGCGGCCGACGAGCACGTCGCCCGCCGGATCTGGAGCAAGGACGACACGCTCTGGGGCCCGGCCGGCCAGCCCGAGGTGGCCGACCGGCTCGGCTGGCTGACCGTCACCGACCAGATGGAGGAAGTCCTCGACGACCTCGAGGCGTTCGCGCGCGAGTGCGTCGCCGACGGCCTGACCGACGCGGTGCTGCTCGGGATGGGCGGCTCCTCGCTGGCCCCCGAGGTCCTGCGCCAGTCCTTCGGGGACCGCGAGGGCCACCTGCGCCTGCACGTCCTGGACTCGACGGACGCGGGCGCCGTGCGGGCGGTGCAAGAGCGCATCGACCTGGCGAAGACGCTGTTCGTCGTCGCCACGAAGTCCGGCGGCACGGTCGAGACGCTGAGCGCCTACGCGCACTTCCACGCCCTGCAGGGCGACGGGCGCCACTTCGTCGCGATCACCGACCCCGGCTCGTCGCTGGTCGGCCTCGCCGCGCAGGCGGGCTTCCGGCGGACCTTCCTGGCCGACCCCGACATCGGCGGGCGCTACAGCGCGCTCAGCCACTTCGGGCTGGTGCCCGCGGCGCTGATGGGCGCCGACGTCCGCGGCCTGCTGGCCGCCGCGGGCGTGGCGCGCGAGGCGTGCGCGCAGCACGACTCCTCGCGCTCCAACTCGGGCCTGTGGCTCGGCGTGACGCTCGGCGAGCTCGCGCTGCGCGGGCGCGACAAGCTCACGTTCGTGGTCTCGCCGCCGATCGAGTCCTTCGGGCTGTGGGTCGAGCAGCTCGTGGCCGAGTCGACGGGCAAGCAGGGCCGCGGCATCCTGCCGGTGGCCGGCGAGCCGCTCGGCGAGCCGGACGTCTACGGCGACGACCGCGTGTTCGTCTACCTGCGCAACGAGGACGCCCCCGACGGCGACCTCGACGCCGCCACGCAGGCGCTGGCCAAGGCCGGCCAGCCGGTCATCACCGTGAGCGTCAAGGACGACCCGGCCGACCTCGGGCGGATCTTCTTCTTCGCCGAGTTCGCGACCGCGGTCGCCGGCTGGGTGCTGGAGATCAACCCGTTCGACCAGCCCAACGTGCAGGAGGCCAAGGACAACACCAAGCGCGTGCTCGACGACGGCACGCCGGAGCAGGCCGACGCCGGCGACGCGGAGCTGCAGGCGCTGCTGGCCGGCGCCGCGCCGCCGGCCTACGTGGCCACCATGGCCTACGTCGCCCCGGACGACGCCTTCGACGCCGCGATCGCCGAGCTGCGCGCCACGCTGCGCGCGGCGGGGAAGGCCACGACGACGTTCGGCTACGGGCCGCGCTTCCTGCACTCCACCGGCCAGCTCCACAAGGGCGGCCCGAAGACCGGGCGGTTCCTGCAGCTCGTGCACCACGCCGAGCCGGACGCGGAGATCCCGGGTGCGCCGTACACGTTCGAGGGCCTCAAGCGGGCCCA
>JAICJK010000492.1 GCA_025928415.1 Solirubrobacteraceae bacterium
AGTAGGGGACCGGGCTCAACCACGGGCGCATCGCGGCGACGTGGCCGGTGCCGCACGCGGCCAGGACGGCCTGGGTCGCCATCGCGGCCGCGACGGCGGGCAGGACCCGGCGGTAGCGCACCTCGCAAGCATGACGATCGTCGGCCCGGTGCTGCGCCGCCGCGGTGGCGGCGGCGGTCGCCCGGGCGAGCTGCGGCCGGCCGGTGTCCGCCGCGAGCGCATGCGGGAGCACGACGGCCGCGGCGACGATCGCGCCGCCGAGCAGCCGAACGGGGCCCACGCGGTTCACGCCCGTGTAGTCGGCCGCCGTCAGCCGACCTGCAGCACTGCAGCGTCCGTGCCGTCGGACGGCACGACGCGATAGGTCGCCCCGGGCCTCAGCCGGCGCAGCACGACCTCCTCGCGCGCGCCGGCGGCGACCCGCAGGTGCCGGGTGCCGGTGGGCGTCGCGACGCTCGCGCGGTGCGCGCGGCCGTCGGCGGAGATGAGCACCAGCGTGACCTGGGCGACGCGCGGCACGCGGAGCTGGCCCGGCTTCAGGCTCCCGCCGTCCCACACGAAGGTGGCCTGCGGCGAGGTCGGGATCGGAAGCGGCTGCCGGGCGGCGGAGGACGCCGCGACCGGGGGCTGCGTCGCGGTCGCGGCGGCCGTCGCTGCGGCCCTGGTGCCGCCGCCCCCGCAGCCCGCGGCGGCCAGCAGCGCGCACGCGCCCAGTGCGCCGGCGAGCGGGGGATAAATGCGCATCGGTGGCGCAGGATGGCAGACTGCCGCGGGTGATCAGCCGCCCACGCCCCCGCACATCGATCGCCGCCGCGGCCGCGATCCTGACCTGCGCGACCCTCGTCCCCGTCGTCGGCGCCCAGGCCGGCGCCACGGCCGGCGCCTCGGCCAAGCACCACAAGCCGGCGACCGGCAAGCCGCAGAAGCGGACGGTCAAGATCGGCGACAACTACTACTCGCCGTCGAAGCTGACGGTGAACTACGGCTCGACGGTGACCTGGAAGTGGCCGTCGGTCGGCGACACGCACGACGTCGCGCTGCGCAAGGGGCCCAAGGGCGCTCGCAAGTTCCAGTCCGAGGCCTACGCGGCCGACGCGACGTTCCGCCAGAAGTTCACCCGCGCGGGCGTCTACCGGATCTACTGCACCTTCCACCAGACCGAGATGCGGATGACGATCACGGTGCGTCACAAGCCGCGCAGCAAGCGGAAGTGATCCGGCGGCGAGGCGCTCAGCCCGCGAGCGCCTCGCGGGCGGCGCGCTCGCCCGAGCGCAGCGCGCCGTCCATGTAGCCGTTCCAGACCGTGGCGGTCTCGGCCCCCGCCCAGTGGATGCGCCCGAAGGGCCGGCGGATCGCCGCGCCGAAGTCGAGCAGCACGCCGGGCGGCGTGAAGCCGACATAGCAGCCGCGCGTCCAGCGCTCCTGCGACCAGTCCATCTCGAAGTACGCCTCCGGCTTGGCCGCCTCCGGCCCGAAGTAGTCCGCGAGGTTCTTCAGCACGCCGGCGCGCCGCACGGCGGGGCTGCGTCGCGACCACACGCGCGCGAAGTGCCCCTCGATGAAGCCGAGCAGGACGCCTGGGGACCCGTCCGGCGGCGAGTTGTCGTAGCAGATGCGCACCGGCTCGGCGTCCGACGTCGTCTGCCCGGCGAGGCCCTTCGCGCGCCAGAACGGCTTGGGGTAGACCGCGATGCACTTGATCGCGTTGCCCTGCGGGAAGCGCTGCAGGAGCTGCGCGCGCTGCGCTGGGAGCTGCGGCTCGTAGTCGATCGCCGCGGTCAGCGCGGGCGGCCCCGTGACGATGACCTGGCGCGCCGTCCAGCTCGCGTGGTCGCCGGCGACCTCGACGTGCCCGCGCCGCTGCACGATGCGGCGCACCGGCGTGCGCAGGACGACGCGGCGCCCGAGCTGCCGGGCGAGCTCGATCGAGATGCGCTGGGAGCCGCCGACGAACCGCTGCTCCTGGGCGCCGCCCGTGGTCATGATCAGCCGGTTGAGGCTGCCGGGGTGCCTGGCGTCGCCCGCGCCGGCGATGTAGGCCAGGACGTGCAGCAGCGAGACGTCGCGCGGCTCGGCCGCCCACACGGCCTGGATGGCCAGGTCGAGCAGGAAGCGCCCGGCGTCCGAGGTGGTGTTGGCCTGCTTCCAGGTCTCGAAGGTCTGCGAGTCCAGCTCGACGGCCCCCGGGGCCGTCCACGGCGCCGCGAGCGGGATCGTCGCGGCCAGCTTGTCGAGGGCCTGGATGGCGTTGAAGGCGTCGGCGACGCCCGTCGGGTCCGGCGGGATCGCGCCGAGCGGGCCGCCGGTCTCGTAGCGCTGGTTGACGCCGTTGCGGTGGTAGACGTAGTCGCCCTTGTCGTAGGTCCTGAACGTGGCGACCCCGACGTCCTTGGCCGTGGCCAGCAGCTTGTCCTGCGTCGGGCCGGCCCACTGGCCGCCGACCTCCACGACGCCGCCGCCGGGGAGGCGATGGTTGAGCGTGCGCCCGCCGACGCGACCGCGCGCCTCCAGGACGACGACCGAGCGCCCCGCCGCGGCGACCGTGCGCGCGGCCTCCAGGCCGGACAGCCCCGCGCCGACGACCACCACGTCCGCGCGGCGGGGCCGCCGCCGCCGGGCCTTC
>JAICJK010000517.1 GCA_025928415.1 Solirubrobacteraceae bacterium
CCGGCCACCGCGCGCCTGTAGTTGCCCTCCATGAACACGATCGACTTCCACAGGGCGAGCGTCTGGTACCAGCGGATGTCGGTCATCGAGCGGCCCGAGCGCTCCTCGTAACGGGCGACGAGCTCGGCGCGCAGCGGGAAGCCCTCCTCGCGGGTCACGCCGTTGAGCTCGAACATCCCGCCCGAGGGGTCGTCGCGGTCCACCCACAGGGTGCAGAGGTAGCCGAGGTCGGCCAGCGGATCGCCGATCGTCGACATCTCCCAGTCGAGGACCGTCACCAGGCGGGCCGGCGCCGCGCGGGCGAACATCGTGTTGCCGAGCCGGAAGTCGCCGTGGACGACGGTCGCCGGGCCCGAGGTGGGCAGGTTGGCCGTCAGCCACGCCCCGACGCTCTCGACGGCCGGGATCTCGCGCGTCCGGTTGTGCTCCCACAGCCCGAGGAAGCGCCGCAGCTGACGCTCGAGGTAGCCGGTCGGCTTGCCGAAGCCCTCCAGGCCGGCGGCCTGCCAGTCGACCGCGTGGATCTCGACGAGCGTGTCGACGAGCTCCTCGCCGATGCGGCGCTTCTCGGCCGGGTCGTCGAGCTCGGGCGGCACGGCGCTGGTCAGCACGTGGCCGTCCACGAGCTCCATGACGTAGAACGGCGCGCCGACGACGGCGGGGTCGTCGCAGACCGCGAGGACCGCGGGGACGCGGGCGTGGCCGGCCAGGGCGCGCAGGACGCGCGCCTCGCGCAGGACGTCGTGGGCGCTGGGCGGCAGCGGGCCGCGGGGCGGCCGGCGCACCACGAAGCGCGCGTCGCCCCGCGTCACCGCGAAGGTGACGTTGGAGTGCCCGTCGCCGACCGGCGCGATCTCGGGCTCCCCGGCGCCGAGGCCGTGCGCGTCGAGGAACGGCAGCAGCCCCTCCAGGACGAGCAGCGGCTCGCGGTCGTTGGCCGCGCCCTCCGCGCGCGTGCGCACCACGTCGTCCGGCGCCAGCGCGACCGCCATCAGCCCAGGTCCCCCGTCGCCGCCACCGTCGAGCGCCCCTGCATCGCGAGCTTCAGGCACTCGCGGGCGATCACCATGCGGTGGACCTCGCTGGCGCCGTCGTAGATGCGCGCCGCGCGCGCGTCGGCGTACCAGCGGGCGATCGGCAGGTCCATCGCGAAGCCGGCGGCGCCGTGGATCTGCACGGCGCGGTCGACGATCCGCCCGAAGGCCTCGGACACGAACGTCTTGGTCATCGCGACCTCCTGGCGATGGGGGAGGCCGTGTTCGACCTTCCACGCCGTGTGCAGGACCATCAGCCGGCTCGCGTAGAGGTCCATCGCCGAGTCGGCCACCATGAACTGCAGGGCCTGGTGGCGCGCGAGCTCCTTGCCGAACGCCTTGCGCGCCAGCAGCCGCTGGGCGGTGAGGTCCAGCGCGCGCTGGGCCACGCCGATCCAGCGCATCGCGTGGGCCAGGCGCCCGCCGGCCAGCCGCCGCTGGGCGATCACGAAGCCCTCGCCCTCGGCGCCGAGCAGGTTGCCGAGCGGGACGCGGACGTCGGTCAGCGAGATCTCGGGGTGGCCGCCGGGCGAGTGGGAGCCGAGCCACTCGGGATGGCGCACGACCTCCCAGCCGGGCGTGTCGGTGGGCACGAGGATCAGCGAGTAGTTGCGGTGCCCCGCGGCGTCGTCGTCGCCGGTCTTGGCCACGACGATCGAGAACGCCGCGCCGTCGCCGCCGGTGATGCACCACTTGCGGCCGTTGATGACCCACTCGCCGCCGTCGCGGACGGCGGTCGTCTGCAGGTTCGTCGGGTCGGAGGAGGCCACGTCGGGCTCGGTCATCGCGAAGCACGAGCGCGTGCGGCCCTCGGCGAGCGGGCGCAGGTAGGTCTCGAGCTGCTCCGGGGTGCCCGCCATCAGCAGCGTGTGCATGTTGCCCTCGTCCGGCGCCATCGCGTTGAGCCCGAGCGAGGCCAGCCCGCTGACGCCGCACTCCTGCGAGATCAGCGCCATGCCGAGGATCCCGACGCCCAGGCCGCCCCACTCCTCGGGCAGGTGCGGCGTGTAGATCCCGCGCGCGCGGGCCCGGTCGCGCAGGCGCTCGACGACGCCCCACGAGGTCAGCAGGTCGGCCGGGTCGGAGATGTCCGCCTCGGCCGGCAGCACGTCCTCCTCGACGAACGCGCGGACGCGGTCCAGGAGCTCCTGCAGCTCCGGCGGGACGGTGAAATCGATCGTGCCGGTCGGCGTTGCGGTCGCGCTCGGGGCGGGGGTCACAGCATCTCCTCCATCAGGGAACGGAACTTGGCGATCCAGCGGCGCTGCTCGGCCTGCGGCTCGAGCTGCTGGACGAGGAAGCCGTCCAGCGCGGCGTTGACGGTCAGGCCGATGGCCTC
>JAICJK010000465.1 GCA_025928415.1 Solirubrobacteraceae bacterium
CCGGCGTCGATGACGGCCTGCGCGAAGTCCGACCGCTCGGCGAGGAAGCCGTAGCCCGGGTGCACCGCGTCCGCCCCGCTGCGCCGGGCGACGGACAGCAGCTTCTCGACGACGAGGTAGGTGTCGGCGCTCGTGGTGCCGTTCAGCGCGTACGCCTCGTCGGCGAGCCGCACGTGGCGGGCGTCGCGGTCCTGATCGGCGTAGACGGCGACCGAGGTGATGCCCGCGTCGCGGGCGGCCCGGATGATGCGGACCGCGATCTCGCCCCGGTTCGCGATCAGCACCTTCGTGATCCGGCGCTGCTCAAGTCGCGACATGATTCCTCACCCTATGCGGCGGGGGAGCCGCTCCCTTGGAAGCGTGCGACAAACTCCTGCGGGAACCGCCGTCCGATTCCTACAGGTCGCCCGGGGAGCGGATGTGCAGGGGTCAGCGGGACCAGAGATCGGTCCACTCGGCGCCGGTGGCGCGCACGAGGCGACGCAGCGCGGGCAGCGACAGGCCGACCACCGTGGACGGGTCCCCCTCGATCCGATCGATGAACGGACCGCCGAGGCTGTCGATCGTGAAGGCGCCCGCGACCGCGAGCGGCTCGCCGGACGCGACGTAGGCGGCGAGCTCGGCGTCCGTGAGGTCGGCGGCGAAGCGGACGAGCGCCCGGGTGACCTGCCCGTCGCCCCGCCCGGTGCGCCCGTCGATCAGCCACTGGCCGGAGTGCAGCACCCCCTCCCGTCCCCGCTGCTCCCGCCAGCGGTCGAGCGCCCGCTCGGGCGTGCCCGGCTTGCCGTGGATGCGCCCGTCGATCGCGAACGCGGAGTCGCCGCCGAGCACCAGCGCGTCCTCCGCGCCGTGCACCGCCGCGACGGCCTCCGCCTTCGCGCGGGCGAGCAGGAGCACCGTCTCGTCGGCGTCGAGCGGCCGCCCGAGCCGGTCCTCCTCCGCCGCGACGGTGGCCGGCTCGTCGACCGCCGACGGCACCACCTCCGGTTCGACGCCCGCGGCGCGCAGCAGCGCGAGGCGCGCGGGGGAGGTGGAGGCGAGCACGAGGCGCATGGCGTCACGCTAACGGGCGGCGGGCGGTCGCCGGGCACGGCCGACGCAGAGCACTTGAGCAGGACATTTTCGCCTCAGCAGGACGAGATCGGTCATCTCGTCCTGCTGAAGCGAGATCGTCCTGCTGTGGTGCTCCCGGGCGCCGCTCGGGCGCGCAACGGGGCGGGCGGATCGGGCACGCTGGAGCCGTGACGGATGCGACCGGGCTCGAGGGCTCCCTGCTCGACCTCGACGTGCTGCGCATCGCGCACGGCGGGGTGTCCGTCGCGGAGCACGACGGCCGCGTCGTGTTCGTCACCGACACGCTGCCGGGGGAGCGGGTGCGCGCCCGCGTCACCGAGGACCGGCACGACCGGTGGCTGCGCGCCGAGACCCTCGCCGTGCTCGATCCGTCCCCGGACCGCCGCCCGCACGTCTGGGCCGCGGCGTCCGTGGATCGGGACCCGTCGGAGCGCGCCGGTGGCGCGGAGTTCGGCCACATCACCGGCGAGCGGCAGCGCGCGCTGAAGACCGAGGTGCTGCGCGACGCGCTCGCCCGCACCGGGCGGATGTCGCCGGCCGAGCTCGAGGCGCTCGACCCCGTGGTCCGGGAGGTTCCCGGGGCCGCCGACGGCACCCGGTCCCGCACCCGCATCCGGCTCCACGTCGCCGCCGACGGCGCGCTCGGGCCGTACGCCGCGCGCAGCCGGCACGTCGTGCCGGTCGAGGACCTGCCGCTCGGCGTCGAGGCGCTCGAGGCTCTGCTGCCGGGCGCGCCCCGCGACCGGGACGCGGTCGACCTCGTCGCGCCGTCGGAGGGGGAGCCGTTCGCCCTCCCCGCCGGAGTGGCGCACCCGCCGATCACGGAGCGGGTGGGCGAGCGGACCTTCTCCCTGGAGGCGGCGGGCTTCTGGCAGGTGCACCCGGACGCGGCCGCCGTGCTGACCGCCGCCGTGCGGGACGCCCTGGACCCCGACCGGTTCGATCCCCGCGCCGGGAACCTCGACCTCTACGGCGGCGTCGGGCTGCTCGCCGCGGCGCTCGGCGACGCCGGCGGCGCGGGCACCCGGGTCACGACGGTGGAGGCGGATCGGCGCGCGAGCCGGCACGCGCGCGCCAACCTCGCGCCCTGGCGGAGGGCCCGGACGGTCGCCGCCCGCGTGGACGCGTTCCTCGCCCGGGAGGGGGAGCCGCGGCCCGGCGCGACCGTCGTGCTGGATCCGCCCCGATCCGGCGCGGGGCGCGCCGTGGTCGACGCCGTCGCCGCCCTCCGCCCTGCCCGTATCGTCTACGTCGCCTGCGATCCCGTCGCGCTCGCTCGCGACCTCGCCACGTTCGCCGGCCACGGCTGGCGCCCGGTCCGCCTGACCGCGTTCGACCTGTTCCCGAACACGCACCACCTGGAGGCCGTCGCCGCCCTCGACCACGACTGAGCCCGGTGCGCGGGTCGTGCAGGAGCGCACCCGAACTGGGGGACGGACCAACCCCGATCTGGGTGCACCTTTCAGTCCGTTCTGTCCCCCGAAATCCGTAGACTCGCTGCCGTTCAGCCCAAGGAGTGAACCCTCATGACCATCACGAACGCCCAGCAGGAGACCTCGACCGAGCTCGTCCGGGTCGCCGTCGTCGACGACCACGAATCCGTGCGCCTCGGCCTCAGCGCCGCGTGCATGCGCGAGGGCTTCCAGTTCGTCGAGGAGGGCGCCACGGTCGCCGAGCTCATCGAGCGGCTGCACGGCCGGGAGACCGACGTCGTCGTGCTCGACCTGTCGCTCGGCGACGGCTCCACCATCACGGAGAACG
>JAICJK010000401.1 GCA_025928415.1 Solirubrobacteraceae bacterium
CAGAAGACGCGGTGGGCGACGAGGATCGCCGGCAGGCGGGCGGCGCCGCGGGCGGCCAGCCGCCGGCCCGCGTCGAGCAGCGCGGCGTCGCGGGCCTCGTCGGTGGCGGCGGCCAGGCAGTCGCGCAGCCGCAGGTTCGCCGCGGCCGCGGCCTCCAGCAGGACGTCGGGGTCGTCGAGGTCGAAGCCGCCGCAGAAGGCCAGGCGCGTGGCCGCGAGCACGAACGCGCGGGCGCACCCCAGCTCGGCGGCGTAGGCCGCGATGCGCATCGCGCCGCGCGCGCCCATGTCGGCGTGCTCGGGCCACACGAGCGGGAGGCGCAGCGCCGCGGCGCGCCGCTGCACCCGCTCGCGCTCGGCCGCGGACGCCGCGGCCGGCTCGTGCCCGGGCATCAGGACGGCCCGCCACGCGAGGTCGTCGACGAGCCGGTCGGCCCGCTCGGCGACCAGGTAGGTGGACGGGGAGGCGAGATCGAAGGCCAGCGCGACGGAGCCGCGCGGCGCACCGCCGGCGAGGGGGTCCGGCGCGCCCGCCCTGCGACGGGCCGCCAGTGAGATGAGTTCGCCCATGCCACCCCCAACGACGTGCGCGCGCGGAACTTGCGGTGTCGCTGAGAGCGTTCTTGCAACCCGCCCGCGCGCGAACGCATCAGTTCATCTGCTTCTCCCACGGGTCCGATGCGCTTGTCCGAGGTCGAACGAACGTCCAGGGGCCCGATCGGGGTGGCGTCCGGGCGATCCCCAAGGGTAAGGTGCGTCGTGGCCGCGCGTTCCCGCCACCCCGACCGAGGAGCACGCCATTCCCACCGTCCCACCCCCCAAGCGCCACCCATACAACCAATGGGCGCCGGATGCGCGCGCGTTGGACCTGGTGGGCGACAAGTGGACGCTGCTCATCGTCCGCGATCTCGTCGGCGGCCCGCGCCGCTTCGTCGAGCTGCAGCGGACGCTTCCCGGGATCTCCACCGAGCAGCTCCGCTCGCGCCTGAACCGCATGGTGGCCGATGGGCTGCTGACCCGCCAGCGCTACCGCGAGGTGCCGCCGCGCGTGGACTACGAGCTGACCGACCGGGCGCACGACCTGCTGCCGGTCATCGGCGCGCTGTCGCGCTGGGGCTATCAGTGGGCCTGGGGGATGCCGCGCCCGGAGGAGTCCGTGGACATCGGCGCGATCCTGCGCAGCGTGCCCGGGCTCGCCGTCCCGACCGGCTTCGACGGCATCGCCGAGCTGACGGTCGTGCGCCGGGACGGGCAGGCCAAGCGCTACGTGCTCGCCGTCACCGGGGGCGAGATGACGATCGAGGAGCGCGCCGCGCCGGAGGCCGACGCGCGCGTGAGCGGTCCCGAGTCGGCCTGGGTCGCCGCGCTGGGCCCGGAGGCCGACCGTGGCGGGCTGAAGCTCGAGGGCGACCAGCGCCTGGCGCAGGCCCTGCTGGACGCGCTCGCGCCGGGTGCGGTGCGCAGCGCCGCCGTCGCCTGAGCGGCCATCGCGGGCGCCCCGCCCGTGATGTCTGTCTTCGAACAGGACCGCAACTCCTGCGCGGGTCGCGGCGTCGTGTTCCCTATGCACCTCCGCTTCCGCCTGCCCGGATTCCTCGCGCTGACGGCCCTCTGCGCCGTCGCCTTCACCGGCACGGCCTCCGCCCGCACCCACATCGCCGTCGGCCTCGGCGACCAGACGCCGGCCATGTTCGACGCGCCCGCCTACCAGGCCCTCAAGCTCAAGAAGACCCGCTACTTCATCCCCTGGAACGCCCGGCACGACCGCAAGGAGCTCGACCGCGCGGACGCGTTCGTCGCCGGCGCCAAGCGCGAGCACGTCCGCGTGCTGATGCACATCGCCTCCGACACGCTCGTGCGCCGCAAGGCCCACCTGCCCTCGGTCAAGGCCTACAAGAAGGACGTCGGCTTCCTCGTGCGCCGCTACCGCAAGCAGGGCGTCAAGGAGTGGGGCGTCTTCAACGAGGCCAACCACGACTCCGAGCCGACCTACCGGTCCCCCAAGCGCGCGGGCCAGTACTTCGCCGCGATGCGCTCGATCTGCAAGGGCTGCACGATCGTCGCCCTCGACGTCCTCGACCAGGACGGCGTCAAGAGCTACATCCAGCGCTTCTACAAGTCGCTGTCCTCCACGCTGCGCCGCCGGGCGACGATCGTCGGCATCCACAACTACTCCGACACCAACCGCAAGCGCACGCGGGGGACCAAGTCGATCATCCGCGCGGTCAAGCACTACAACCGCCACACGAAGTTCTGGCTGACCGAGACCGGGGGCGTGGTGGAGTTCGGCCGCAGCTTCAAGTGCTCGCCCTCGCGCGCCGCCAACCGGACGAAGTACATGTTCACGCTGGCGCGCAAGTTCCGTCACGACGTCAAGCGGTTGTACGCCTACAACTGGCACGGGACCGACTGCAAGACCCGCTTCGACAGCGGCCTCGTCAGCCGCGACGGAACGCCCCGGCCGGCCTACGCGGTGTTCAAGAAGGAGCTGGGCGGGTTCCTGCGCTGAGAGCGGCGTAAGGGCGGGCTCCCGAGTGCTCACAGCAGCACGACGCAGCCGCGCGCGGCGAGGTGCGCGGCGAGCGGGGGCGGCTCGGTGAAGGCGTTCCAGCGCAGGTCGAGCTTCTCCAGCGCGGGCAGCTCGGCCAGCGCGTCGGGGAGCGCGCCGAGCCGGTTGGCGCGCGCGTCGAGGACGCGCAGGCGGGCCAGGCGACCGAGGGAGGCGGGCAGCGCGGTGAGCGCGTTGGCGCGCAGGTCGAGGTGGCGCAGGTCCTCCAGGCCGCTCAGGTCGTCGGGCAGCGCGGTGAGCGCGTTGCCGCCCGCGTGCAGCTCGCGCAGGCGGGCCAGCCGGGGCAGGGACGCGGGCAGCGCGGCGAGCCCGGTTCGCTGGATGCGCAGCTCGACGAGCGCCTCGAGCGCGCCGAGCCAGTCCGGCAGGCGGCCGAGCGGGTTGTCCGACAGGCCGAGGTAGGTCAGCCGGCGCAGGCTCCGCAGCGCCTCCGGGACCGCGGTGAGGCGGTTGTCGGCGAGGTAGAGGACCTCGAGGCCGGCCAGGTCGCCGAGCGCGGCGGGGACGGCGTTCAGCCCGTCGTGCGCGAGGTCGAGCACGCGCAGCGCGGCGAGGCGGCCGATGTCGTCCGGCACGGCGGCGGGGGCGGCCAGCGGCAGCTCGGCGGCGTAGAGCTGCTCGAGGCCCGCGGGGAGGTGGTCGAGCGCGGCGATCGGGTTGCCGACCAGCGACAGCGAGCGCAGCGCCGGCAATCCCGCGAGCAGCGGCGGGACGGCGCGCAGGTCGTTGGCGCGCAGGCGGACGGTGCGCAGCGCGGTGAGGCCGGCGAGCGACGCGGG
>JAICJK010000261.1 GCA_025928415.1 Solirubrobacteraceae bacterium
CGCCCCGGCCGACGCCGCGGGCGCCCCGGCCGACGCCGCGACGGCGACGGCGACGGCGACCGCACCCGCAGCGGCCCAGGCGGGCCCGTCCGCCGCCGCGCCGTCCGCACCGTCCGCGCCGTCTCCTGTCGTCCTCGCGACCCCGGCCAACATGGCGCGCAACGTCGAGCGTCTCAACGACCTCGTACAGGTCGCCAGCGCGAACGGCGTGGCTCGCGCGCACCTCCAGCTGCACCCGGCCGACCTCGGCTCCATCGACGTCCGGCTGCGCCAGACGACGCAGGGCCTGGTCGCGCAGATCGCCGTCCACCGGCCGGAGGCCCTCCAGGCCGCCACGCAGGCCGGCGCGGACCTGCGCCAGTCGCTCGAGGACCGCGGCGTCGTCGTGGCGCAGCTCGACGTCTCCCTGGCCGCGAGCGGGGACCAGGCCGGCGCCTACCGCGAGCCCCGCGGCCAGGGTGCCGCGAGCACGGGCCGCTCCGGCGGCTCGCACGGCGCGAGCGCCGAGGACGACGACGACCTGTTGACCCCGATCGACCCGACCACCGCCGCGACGCTCCCCGCCGGGGTGCTCGTGGACGTCCACGCCTGAGGCCCATCACATGAGCACGACCCCTGTCACCTCCGCCACCGGCACGACCCCTGCCGCCGCCGACTCGAGCATGCCCAACGGCGCGTTCAAGGCCGACGCCAACACGTTCATGACGCTGCTGGTGGCGAACATGAAGTACCAGGACCCCATGCAGCCGCAGGACTCCACCGCCTTCATGCAGCAGATCTCGCAGATGACGATGGTCCAGCAGCTCACCACCCTCGCCGACACCGCCACGGCGGGCGCGAAGGACCAGGTCCAGTCCACGGCCGTCGGCCTGCTCGGGCGCACCGTCACCTACAAGGACTCCATCGGGGACTCCCATACGGGCCTCGTCCAGAAGGTCGACGTCTCCTCGAACACGCCGACCATGACCGTCGACGGCATCCCCGGGGTGGACCCCGCGTCCGTCACCGAGGTGGCCTGAGCCCCATGCCGACGCCGGCCTACAACGCCGCGCTGGTCCCCCCGGGCATCTCGGGCCCCGGGCCGGCGACGGGCCCGGGCGCGCCCGGCTCGGCGCCCGCCGCCCCGCCCGCGGTCCCGTTCTCGGACGTCCTGGTCGCCAAGTCCGGCGTCCAGTTCTCCAACCACGCCGTCCAGCGCCTGCAGCGGCGCGGGATCGCCGTCGACGCCCCGACGCTCGACCGCCTCAACGCGGGCGTCGATCGCGCCGCGGGCAAGGGGAGCCGCGACGCGGTCGTCCTCGTCGACCAGACCGCCTTCGTCGTCTCCGTGCGCAACAAGACCGTGATCACCGCGGTCGACCGCGAGCACATGCGCGACCACGTCTTCACCAACATCGACTCCGCGGTCATCGCGTGAGCTCGAGCACCACCACCCATCACACCACTCGGCCGGACCGCTTGCCGGAGGCCGTCACCAGCAAGGAGATCACCCGATGATCCGAGGCATGTACTCCGCCATCAGCGGCCTCAAGGAGCACCAGGTCATGCTCGACGTGACCGCCAACAACCTGGCCAACGTCAACACGATCGGCTACAAGGCCAGCCGCGCGACGTTCAAGGACCAGCTCCAGCAGAACTTCTCCGGCGGCGCCGCGTCCGGGCCGACCTCGGGCGGCCAGAACGCCCAGCAGGTCGGCCTCGGCGTCACGCTGAGCTCGATCGACAACCTCATCACCGGCGGCGCGCTGCAGACGACGGGCAACCCGCTCGACGTGGCGATCTCCGGCGAGGGCTGGTTCCGCGTCGGCCAGTTCGACGCCGGCGGCAACCTCACCAGCGTCCAGTACAGCCGTGCGGGCAACTTCACCCGCAACGACCAGGGCGACCTCGTCAACTCCGAGGGCTACTACGTCCTGAAGGCCGACCCCGCCGCGCCGACCGACGCGACCAAGGGCGAGAAGATCAACATCCCCGCCGGCTCCTCGGGCGTGACGATCGCCTCCGACGGCACGGTGTCCTACATCCCGCAGGGCGCGCAGACGCGCACCCCCGCCGGGCAGATCTCGCTCGCCAAGTTCCCGAACGAGAACGGCCTCGTGCGCGCGTCGGGCAACCGCTGGCAGGAGGACCCGAGCTCGGGCGTGCCGACCATCGGGGTCCCGGGCACCGACTTCGGGGTCACCGTCGGCGGCACGCTGGAGTCCTCGAACGTCGACCTGGCCAACGAGTTCACGCAGATGATCGTCGCCCAGCGCGGCTTCCAGGCGAACTCGCGCGTCATCTCGACCGCCGACCAGATGCTGCAGGATCTGGTCAACCTCAAGCAGTAGCGCGACGAGCCGCGGCGGGCGCGACGGGACCCGCGTCCCGCCCGCCGCCGCGGCTCGAGCGCAGCCGTCCGTCCGACCGGGGAGGCTGACCGACATGATCCTGCTGCACCGTCTCGCGCACACCAGCGAGCCCATCCATCTCAACCCGGACCTCATCTCCCTCGTGGAGGAGACGCCGGACTGCCACGTCACGCTGACCACGGGGACGCGCTACGTCGTCCTGGAGAGCGCCGACGAGGTCGTCGCCGCCGTCCGCGCGTGGCGCGTCGAGATCCTCGCGGACGCCCTCTCGCGCGTCCCGCGCTGAGCCGGCCCCGCAGCCCCGCCCGAGCTGCCCGCGGCCGCTCAAGACGCGGCAGGCCGGTCCGATCATCGGGTCATGCCCGCACCGACCCTTGGCCAGCTCGTCGTGTTCTCGCTCGGCGAGGAGGAGTACGCCCTCCCGATCGGCAGCGTGCACGAGATCATCCGCTACGCGGAGCCGCGGTCGGTCGCCTCGACCGACCCGAGCGTCCGCGGCGTCATCTCGCTGCGGGGCAAGATCCTCCCGGTCTTCGACCTCGCCGCGAAGCTCGGCCTCGCCGGCGAGCGCGCGCACGACGCCAAGATCGTCATCGTCGAGACCGGCGACACCACCGCGGGGGTCGTCGTCGACGACGTCGCCGAGGTCATCACGGTCTCCGAGGACCAGCTCGACGCCGAAGGCGGCCGCATGGTCACCGGCGACTGCGTCGAGGCGATCGCGAAGATCGAGAACCGCCTGATCGTGCTGCTGCAGCCCGAGCGCATCGTCGCCACGACGGACGCCGCGCTCGCCGACGGCCCGGTCGCCGCGGGCGCGCCGGTCGCCGCGGCGGCCTAGGCCCAGATGCCCGGAGCCGCACCCACGCGCGTCCTCGTCGCGGACGACTCCGGCCTGATGCGCCGGGTCCTCAGCGCCTCGCTGACCTCGAGCGGCTTCGACGTCGTCGCCGAGGCGAGCGACGGCGACGAGGCCCTCGCGCAGTGGGAGCGCCACCGGCCCGACGTCATGACCCTCGACCTGGCGATGCCCGGCCGCGACGGCATCGGCGTGCTGCGCGCCCTGCGCGGCGACGCGAGCCGCCCCGTGCCGGTCGTGGTCGTCTCGGCCTTCTCGCCCGCCCACAGCGCCCGCGCGGTCGACGCGCTCGCCGAGGGCGCGTTCGACCTGGTCTCCAAGCCGCAGGCGGGGGACGGCATCGCCCGGTTCGCCGCCGAGCTGGGGGAGAAGCTCCGCGCCGCCGCGTCGGTCCCGCACAGCGGGTCGGCGGACGCCGCCGTGCCCGCGCCGCGGGCCCCGCTGCCGCGCCGCCGCGCGAGCACCGGCGCCGGGCGCTTCGTCGTCATCGCCTCCTCCACCGGAGGCCCGCGCGCGCTGGCCGACCTGATCCCCGCGCTGCCCAGCCCGCTGGGCGCGGGCGGCTGCATCGTGCAGCACATGCCGGCGGGCTTCACCGGCTCGCTGGCCGCCCGCCTGGACCGCGCGTCGGCCCTGCGCGTCGCGGAGGCCGCCGGCGGCGAGGCCCTCGACCCCGGCACGCTGCTCGTCGCCCCCGGCGGCAGCCACCTGCGCTTCGGCCTCGACGGCCGCACCCTGCTCTCCGGCGACGCGCCGGTCGGCGCGCTGCGCCCGCGGGCGGACCTCACGATCGAGGACCTCGCCGCCCGCCACGGCGAGCGCGTGCTGCTCGTCGTGCTCACCGGGATGGGCCGCGACGGGGAGCTGGGCGCCCGCGCGGTGAAGGCCGCCGGCGGCCGCGTGCTGGTCGAGGCCGAGCAGACCTGCACGGTCTACGGCATGCCCCGCGCGGTGGCCGAGTCCGGCCTCGCCGACGCCGTCCTGCCCCTCGGCGACCTGCCCGCCGCGATCGCCCGGGAGGCGTGGTGCTGAACCCCGAAGCCACCGGCACCGAGCTCACGCCGACCCGGACGAAGACGGCTCTGCCGGATTCGTCCCAGCGAACCCACACTCCGGCGCAGCCGGATCGGGGGTTCGCCGCGCAGTCGGATCGGGGGTCCGCCGCGCAGTCGGATCGGGGGTTCGCCGCGCAGCCGGATCGGGGGTTCGCCGCGCTGCCGGATCGCGGGTTCGACGCGTTCGCGGAGGGTCTGCGCCGCCTCTGCGGCATCGACCTCGCGCAGTACAAGCGCGGCCAGATGGAGCGCCGCGTGCGCACCTGGGTCCAGCGCCGCGGTCACG
>JAICJK010000288.1 GCA_025928415.1 Solirubrobacteraceae bacterium
CGCATGACCTACCCGGCGGGATCAGGGTTGCGGCGCGTCGTCGTCCGCCTGCCGACGCGCACGGCGCTTCTCGAGACGCCCCTGCACGGTGAGCGCCCCCACGATGACGAGCACCGGCAGGACGTAGAGCGCCGACACGATCCAGTGCCCGGCGTGCGCGAGGACGAGCACGGCGGAGACGGCGGCCGAGGCGGTCACGGCGCGGTCCTCACTGCGCCTGTGCACTCAGCAGCCACAGGCCCAGGCTCGTGAAGGCCACCATCACGGCGAGCATCCAGTACTGCGAGCGCGTCGCGTCGCGCGGGCTGCGGTAGAGGACCAGCGCGCGGTCGTGGGCCAGGGCGAGCCCGCACGCGTGGCCGAGCACGAGCGCGGCGACCTGCACGTACCAGATGCCGGTGGAGGTGATGATGCCGTAGTCGATCGTGCTCGAGGCGGTGCCCAGGAGGTTCGAGCCGTTCCCCAGCGGGTCGCTGGCCAGGTAGGCGACGGCCTGCACCTGGTAGGCGAGCAGCGAGAAGTAGTGGGCCACGACGTAGGCGAGCGCGATCGGGATCAGCGTGTGGACGAAGCGCCGGGCGAGGTCCTCGGACGAGCGCGACGGGTCGATGCTGCGCATGCCGGCGATGCCCATCCGGTACAGGCCGCCGATGATGCCCACGACGGCGAGCAGCCCGACCGTGAACGCCGCCTCGAGCGCATGCTCCGGGCCCAGTCCGAGGTCGCCGAAGAACGACTGGATGTGCGGGGCCAGCGAGGACCACGTCGGGCCGTTGGAGAAGCCGTCGAAGCTCGTGGTCCCGATCATCACGCACAGCACCGCGACGGTCCCGGGGACGACCGCGAGCGACGGCACGCCGCTGAGCGGCCGGCGCAGCTCCAGCGTCCCGCCGCGCCAGCGCAGGGGCGAGAGGCGGGCGAAGAGGCCGAAGTAGACCCCGAAGGCGTCGGCCCGGCGGCTCCACGGCTCGATGCCGAACAGGCTCATGCCGATCAGCTGGGCCGCCGCGTAGGCCAGCGCCATGACCGCGAGCTGGCTCGGGTCGTCGCGATTGGCGTAGACGAGCTCGACCCAGGCGAAGCCCAGGATGCCCAGCGCGACCGGCCAGCGCCCGAGGCGCTCGGGGTAGGGCAGCGGCGCGGGCAGCTCGCCGCGCGCGAGCCGGCCCGCCACCCAGGCCACCGCCCGCGCCGCGGCCCGCCAGGGGTTGAGCAGCCGGAAGACGTCCCCGAACAGGAACGACGCGAACGGGAAGCCGACCCAGAAGACCACGTAGATCGCGGTCGGCGCGAGGTTCGCGGTGGCCGTCTGGGTGCCGGCCAGCCCGGCGTAGGCGACGGCGGCGAAGGCCGCGATGCCCAGCGCGCCGCCGATCGCCTCCGCCGCGGCCGCCGGGACCCGCAGCAGCCGGCGGCCGTCCGGCGGGTCCTCCAGGCGCGGCCGCGGCCACAGCACGGCGAGGCCGACGAACGAGACGACCAGGACGACCGCCGCGGCCCAGGCGAACAGCCAGCGCGGGATCGGCAGGTCCTCCCGCCCCACGAGGCCGTGGGCCAGCGCCGCATCGGGCCCGGCGACCGCGACGCAGGCCAGCGCGACGCCGGCCCCGGCCGCGGCCAGCGCCGCGCGGCGGTGGATCACGGCGTGACCTCGAGGGAGGCGATCTGCTCGCCCCGGCTCTCGAGCTCGACCACGAAGATCCCGTCGATCGTGCCGCGGAAGGAGAAGGCCGCCATGCCGCCCTTGGCCACGTCGCGATGCACGTCGTAGCCGTGCACGTGGACCTCGTCGGCGACGTCGGAGCGCACCCGGAAGGCGATCTGCTCGCCCTTGCGGAACCGCAGCGTCTTCACGCCCCCCACGGGCTTGCCGTTGCGCACGACCACCGTCGGGACGACCTTCTCCGGGGCGGTCGCGGGCGAGGTGGCCGTCGCCGAGCGCGCGCCCAGCGTGGCGGCCACCGGCGGCGGGGTGTCGCCGCTGTCGCCGCCCGAGCCGCGGATGAGCACGAAGGCCACCACGATCACGACGACGGCCAGGGCGATGAGCGAGAGGCGCTGTCGGGCAGGCATCCCGGCCCAGGATATGGATCCGACGACGAGGGGCGGGCCACCGGCCCGCCCCTCGGATGCTGCGTCAGCGCGCCTCGCGGGGCGCGGGAGCTACTTCTTCTTCGCGCTGCACTTCACGGTCGTCGTCGCCGACTTCTTCGTGCCGTCGGAGTACGTGAAGTCGCCCTTGAAGTTGAGCTTCTTGCTCTTGGGGCAGCCGATCAGGCCGATGTAGGGGACGCCCTTGGAGGTGCCCGACGTCGACGTGATGAACTGCTGCAGCGTCGCGAAGACGCCGGGGACCGGCTGCTGGAGGTTGTCCGGGATCGGCACCATCAGCTTGTAGCCGAACTTGCCCGTGTCCTTCTTCAGCGTGGCCTGGATGACGCCGTCGATCTGCAGCGGCGTCGAGGCGGTGACGTGCAGCATGAACTTGCCCTTGGGCCCGTTGAACGCGGTGACCTTCAGGTGCGAGGTCTGCCCGATCGCCGTGCCGATCGAGGTGCCGCCGCCGACCTTGGAGCCCTTGGGACAGGTGCTCTCGTCGGCCTGGATGGTCTGGGCCGAGCAGGTCTTGAACTTCTTCGGGTTGAACACGAGGTTCTTGTCGAAGTGGATCACGGCCAGGCTCGTGGCGAACGGCGTGGCGTCCAACGGCTTCGTGTCGGTCTGGACGGTGATCTTGACGTTGGCGGGCTTCTTCTTCGTCCCGGCCTTCGTCGGCTTCAGCTTGACGCTGATGGACTGATCGGCGTTGACGGCCCAAGCGGTGCTCGTGACGCCGAGCGCTGCGATGGTCGTCGTCGCGAGCAGTGCGACCTTGCGCATGTGCGGTGCTCTCCTCGTTGTTGCTGGACGCGTTGGAGGCTCTCCTCAGGGCCCCGGCGGAGGGCCTCGCCCCACGACGACGGTCCCCACCGGCCCTGTCTCCACGTCCGCGAACACCGTCCTCCGAGCCGAGTCGCGGTGCCGTCCCGAAGGACGGCGGGAGCGCAGCCGGGGCGATGCTACCGTCACCGGCCGCCCCGGACGCAACCTCAGTCGTCATGCGCTCCCCCGCCGAGATCCACGCGCCCCCCATCCCCCACGACCTGCCGTGGGTCAACGTCGCCTCCCTGCGCATGGACAAGCAGGCCGGGCGGCCCGTGCTGGTCGAGTTCTTCGACTTCTGCCGGGTCAACTCGCTGCGCACGCTGCCGTACCTCAAGGCCTGGCACGCGCGCTACGCGGAGGCGGGCCTGCGCGTGATCTCCGTGCACTGCCCGGGCTACGGGCCCGGCCGCGACGAGGACGAGGTCCGCGCGGCGGTGCGCCGGCTGGGGATCGAGCATCCGGTCTGCCTCGACACGAGCTTCGCGCTGTGGGACCTCTACGCGACGCCCGGCTGGCCGGCGCGCTACCTGTTCGACCAGCGCCTGGTGCTGTTCGACTACCACCACGGCGAGGGCGCCTACGCCGAGACCGAGCGGGCCATCCAGGAGCTGCTCGGCATCGAGCGCGACGTGCTGGCGCACGTGCACCCCGAGGACGACCCCGAGGCCCAGATCGTCGTCCCGACGCCAGAGCAGCCCGGCGCCTACTCCGGCCCCTACGAGGCCGGCGGCGTGTGGGCCGTGCTGGACGGGCCGGGCACCGTGACGGTCAACGGCGAGTCCCATGCGATCCCCGCCGCGGGCTGCCACCCGCTGCTCCAGCACGAGCGACACACTGCCGGGGTCCTCGACTTCGCCCTCGGCGAGGGCATGACCTGCCACGCCACCGCGTTCACGCCCGGCCTGGCATAGCGCCGGCCGGGACGCCGCGGGGCACCGGCGGCGTGCCGAGCTCGCTCACCACGCGGACCAGCCGCGGCGGATCCCCGGGCTCGGGGCCGACCTCGAGCGCGCGCCCCGCCCAGTACGGCGCCTCCGGGCCCGGCGGGGCGAACGTCGGCTCGTCGATCCAGCCTCCGGCGTTGTGGAGCCGCGTGCGCGTCCCGGCCACGCGCCACTCCGCGGGGTCGTCCTGCGGCAGCGGGCCCGCCCGGTGCGTGTGGCCGAACAGGACGTGGTCGGCGTCGATCCGCAGGCGCCGGACGACCTCGGCGATCGCCTCGAGGCCGGCGCGGCGCAGCGCCTCGCCGCCGACCGCGGCGCGGACGGGGCCCAGGCCCGCGAGGTTCGCGGCCGCCACGCCGAGCG
>JAICJK010000532.1 GCA_025928415.1 Solirubrobacteraceae bacterium
GCCAGCCCGATCCACCACGGGTCCGCCTCGTCGAGCCGGTTCCACGTGTCCTTGACGCCGCCGAGCTCCGGGAGCACCACGATCAGGAAGGCCAGGACGGAGGCGATGAACAGCAGCGTGACCAGGGCGCTGCGCCGCGAGATCTGGATCCGCGGCATCTCCTCGTCGTCGTCATGGCCCTCGGCTTCGGGGTTGACGGCTTCGACGGGTGCCCGGTCGGCGCTCACGCGTGCGCCCGTGCCTCGAGCCGCTGGACGCCGCGGCCCACCGCGCGCAGCAGCGGCGCGAACCGCGGGCCCTGCCGCCGGACGGTCTCCGTCAGCGCGAGCCCCGCGATGAGGTCGATGACGTAGTGCTCGCCGAGGTAGACCAGCGCGAAGCCGAGCGTGCCCGCGTAGGTCCAGCCGACCGCGCCCGCGACCGGACCCGTCTCCGCGAGCAGGTGCGCGGCCATCACGGATGTGGCGAAGTGCAGCGAGGGCATGGCGGCCAGCGGGTTGCCTCCCAGCAGACTGTAGAGCGGCGTCCACCGGGCCTCCCAGAACGCCTCGCCGTGCTCGACCATCATCCGGCGTAGCTCGGGGGCCCGGCCCTCCCGCGCGGCGTACCACGGCGGCGCGGTGGGGATCGCCCAGTAGGCGATCACGCCGATGTCGAAGACCGCGTACATCCGCAGCGCGCCGGCCTCGAAGCGCTCGCGGTGGAAGGCCAGCAGGTAGGCCGCCGTCCCGTGCGGGATGAGGAACCAGAGCCAGTGCGCCCAGACGAGCACCTGCTCGGGACGCCGCAGGCCCCCGGGCGCGCCGAGCGCCCGCTGCAGCCGCGCGCCAGGGAGATCGCCGAGCCCGAGCGCGCGGTCGATGCGCACCGGGTAGTCCACGCGC
Source organism: Solirubrobacteraceae bacterium (assembly GCA_025928415.1). Classification (GTDB taxonomy): domain Bacteria; phylum Actinomycetota; class Thermoleophilia; order Solirubrobacterales; family Solirubrobacteraceae; genus Paraconexibacter. The sequence continues at coordinate 885 of JAICJK010000532.1, forward strand.
ACGCGCGCCGCGAGTGCCTCCGGGTCGTCGTTGGGCATCTCGTAGTGCGCGACGTAGCCCCACATCTGCAGCGCGCAGGTCACCACGTCGCGCCCGCGCGAGCGCGGGAGGGCGACGCACAGCGCGAACGGCGCGGCGACGCAGGCGGCGGTGACCACCGGGGGCGCGAGGCGCGCCCGGCGGCGGGCCAGCGGGGCCGCCACGCCTGCGGCGACCACCCCCCAAGCGGCGACCCGGAACGCTCGGCTCGACAGGGGCACGGGGCGCGCAGTATAGGTCGGCCCCTGGACGGCGCCCATCCCGGCGCCCGCGGGGAGCGCGCGCGCCGCCGCCGGGCGCCGCCGTGCAGGGGCGCCGCCTGGCTGCGCTACGCCCGCCGCGTGGGGTAGAACAGGGCAGGTGCCCTCCGCCGATCTCCAGCCGGGCGACGTCTTCGCCGGCCATCGGATCGAGAGCGTGGCGGGCCACGGCGGGATGGGCGTGGTCTACCGGGCGGTCCAGCTCGACCTCGACCGGCCGGTCGCCCTGAAGCTCATCGCCGGCGCGATGGCGGGGGACGACGGCTTCCGCGACCGCTTCATCCGCGAGTCCCGGATCGCCGCCTCGATCGACCACCCCAACGTCATCCCGGTGTTCTACGCGGGCGCGAGCGACGACGACCGCCTGTACATCGCGATGCGCTACGTGCCGGGCGACGACCTGCGGACGCTGGTGCGCCGCGAGGGCCCGCTGGGAGCCCAGCGCGCCGCGCACCTGATCGCCCAGCTCGCCTCGGCGCTCGACGCCGCGCACGTCAAGGGCATGGTCCACCGCGACGTCAAGCCCGCCAACGTCCTGATCGGCGCCCGCGACCACGCCTACCTGACCGACTTCGGCCTCGCGCGCAGCGTGCAGTCGATGTCCGGCTCCGGAGCGACGCGCGCCGGAGGCTGGGTCGGCACGCTGGGCTACGTCGCCCCCGAGCAGATCCGCGGCGAGCCCGTCGACGCCAGGACCGACGTGTACGCCCTGGGCTGCGTCCTGTACTACGCGCTGACCGGCGCCACGCCCTACCAGCGCGACTCCGACGAGGCGACGCTGTGGGCCCACCTGCACGACCCTCCGCCGCCGATCACCGACCGCATGCCCGACGTGCCGGAGGCCTTCGAGGACGTCATGCGCCGCGCGCTGGCCAAGGACCCGGCGGACCGCTACCCGTCGACCGGCGACCTCGGCCGGGCGGCCCTGGCCGCGGCGGGCCTGGCCGACCCCGGCCGCCAGCCCGCCGAGCGCGTCGTCGCGACCGGCGCCGCCGCGCCGCCCGTGGACGCCGAGACCGTCGTCTCCCCCAGCCGCTCGCCGACCGTCCGCGCCGACCCCGCCGCGCCCGTTTCGCCA
>JAICJK010000355.1 GCA_025928415.1 Solirubrobacteraceae bacterium
CGCCGCGCCCACCGGCACCCGGCTGCTGTGGGCCCGCACCGCGGGCGGCGACCACCCGGTGTGGATCGGGCGCGGCCTGCTCGGGCGCCTGGCCTGGCCGCTGGCCGGCCGGCGCTTCTGCATCAGCGACGAGCACGTCGCCGAGCGCTACGCCGGCGCGCTCGGCGACCTGGCCGGGCTGGTGGAGATCCCGCCCGGCGAGGCCGCCAAGACGCTGGCGACCGCCGAGCGCGTGTGGCGGGCGCTGGCCGACATGGGCGTCACGCGCGCCGACCATGTCGTCGCGCTCGGCGGCGGGGTCGTGGGCGACCTCGCCGGCTTCTGCGCGGCCTGCTACCAGCGCGGGGTCCCGGTCGTGCAGGTCCCGACGACCCTCGTCGCCCAGGTCGACTCCGCCTACGGCGGCAAGACCGGGGTGGACCTGCCGGAGGCCAAGAACTACGTCGGCGCCTACCACCAGCCCGCCGCGGTCGTGGCCGACACCACCACGCTGGCCACGCTGCCGCCCGAGGAGCACGCCGCCGGGTACGCGGAGGTCGTCAAGACCGCGCTGATCGCCGGCGGCGAGCTGTGGGACCGCGTGGCGGGCGGCGCCGCGGTCGACGACGACGTCGTGTTCGCCTGCGCGCGGGCCAAGCTCGCGGTCGTCGCCGCCGACGAGCGCGACGGCGGGCGCCGGCAGGTCCTCAACCTCGGCCACACCGTGGGCCACGCGATCGAGACCGTCACCGGCTACCGCCGCTACCGCCACGGCGAGGCGGTCGCCCTGGGGCTGCTGGCCGCGCTGCGGCTCAGCGGGCAGGACGCGCTGCGCGGCGAGGTCGCCGCGCTGCTGGCCGCCGCCGGCCTGCCGACCGTCCTGGACGCCGCGATCGACCCGGCCGCCGTGGCGGCGGCGACCCGCCAGGACAAGAAGCGCATGGGGGAGTCCACGCCGTTCGTCCTCGTGGACGCCCCGGGGGCCGTGCGCCACGGCGCCGCCGTCGCCGCGGCCGACCTGCTGGCCGCCGTGCAAGAGTTGCGCGCGTGAGCGTCCACAACCGCATCGAGGTCATGCACGGGGTCAACCTCGACCAGATCGGGCGGCGCGACCCCGCGATCTACGGCGGGTTGAGCTTCGACGAGCTGCAGTGGCGCATCGAGGAGTACGCCGCCGAGCTGGACCTGCAGGTGCGCTTCTTCCAGACCAACTTCGAGGGCGCGTTCGTGGAGCACCTGCACACGCTGGACGGCGTCTCGGACGCCATCGTGCTCAACCCGGGGGCGTGGACGCACTACGCATGGGCGATCCGCGACGCGCTGGAGCTGACCGGGCTGCCCGCCGTCGAGGTCCACCTGTCCGACGTGGACGCCCGCGAGGAGTTCCGCCGCACCTCGGTCGTGCGCGACCTGTGCGTCGCCACCGTCAAGGGGCAGGGGCTGGAGGGCTACCGGGAGGCGCTCGCGCGCCTCAAGGCCGAGCTGGGAGCAGGGACATGAGCATGCAGCGCGCCACCACCATCGCCGGGCTGCTGGCCGAGCGCGAGCTCGACGCCCTCCTGGTCACCGACCTGGCCAACGTGCGCTGGCTGACCGGCTTCACCGGCTCCAACGGCCTGGCGGTCGTCGGCGCGGGGGAGGACGGCCTGCGCCGCTTTCTCACCGACTTCCGCTACCTGTCCCAGTCCGCCGAGCAGATCGACGCCGCGTGGGAGCGCGAGATCGCCCAGGACCTCCCCGAGCGCCTCGCGCAGGGGCTGGAGGGCCCGCTGCGGCTCGGCTTCGACGACGCCCACATGAGCGTCAAGGAGCACGCGCGGCTGGAGGAGCTGCTCGGGGACGGCATCGAGCTCGTCGCGGCGGCCGGGCTCGTCGAGGGCCGCCGGGCGATCAAGGAGCCCGTCGAGCTCGACGCGATCCGCGCGGCGGCCAAGCTCGCCGACGACGGGCTGGCCGACGTCCTGACCCGCGGCCTCGTGGGCCGCACCGAGCGCGAGGTCGCGCTCGACCTCGAGTTCACGCTGCGCCGCATGGGCGCCGAGGCGGTCTCCTTCGAGCCGATCGTCGCCGCCGGCCCGCACGGAGCGCTCCCGCACGCGGTGCCGCGCGACGTCGCGATCCCGGCCGGCACGCTGGTCGTCATCGACTGGGGGGCGCAGCTCGACGGCTACTCCTCGGACTGCACGCGGACCTACGCCACCGGCGAGCTCGACCCGCGCGACCGCGAGGTCTACGAGATCGTCCTGCGCGCCCAGGAACAGGCGCTGGCGGCGATCAGGCCCGGCCCCACCGGACGCGACATCGACGCGATCGCCCGCGACGCGATCGAGGCGGCGGGCCACGGCGAGCACTTCGGCCACGGCCTCGGCCACGGCGTGGGCCTCGAGATCCACGAGGGCCCGCGCCTGTCGCGGCAGGGCGCCGACGCGCTGGAGGCCGGCAACGTCGTGACCGTGGAGCCCGGCATCTACGTGCCGGGCGCCGTCGGGGTGCGCATCGAGGACCTCGTCGTCGTGACCGAGGAGGGCCACGAGGTCCTGACCTCGCTGCCGAAGACGCTGACCACCGTGGGCTGACCGGACGGGCGCGCTACCGTCGGCGCCATGGCCGACCCGCGCGCCGCCGCGAACCTGTTCACGACCGCGTGGGACGTCGAGCGCGGCGGGGTGGGCGTCGCCCGCGTGGGCGCCCGCGCGGGCAGCGAGGTGCTCGGCGCCTCGGTCTACGAGCTGGCGCCGCACTCCAAGGCGGGCGAGCTGCACGCTCACCACGCCAACGAGGAGCTGATCCTCGTCCTCTCGGGGACCCCGACGCTGCGCACGGCGACAGGCGAGGAGGTCCTGCAGCCGGGCGCCGTCGTGGCCTGCCGGATCGGCCTGCAGGGCGCCCACGCGCTCGTCAACCGCAGCGAGCAGCCCGCGCGCGTGGCCATCGTCTCCACGCTGCGGATGCCGGACGTCGTCGAGTACCCCGAGCGCGAGGAGGTCTTCGTCATGACCGAGCCGCCCTACGGCGACGGCGATCCGGGGCCGGCCGGGCGCCACCTGCGCGTCTACCCGCGCGGCGCCGGGCGCCCGGTGCCGCCGGACGCCTGAGCCGTGCCGGCGCGCGAGGCCCCGGATCCGGCGCGCGGGCACTGGCTCAAGGCGCTCGGCCACGCCCGCGGCCCGCTGCCCGACGCATGGCTCGAGGACGGGCGCCTCGGCGCGCTGCGCCGGACCGGCTTCCCGCGGCGCCCGCGGATCGTGCCGGGCGACCGGCTCGTGTACTACGCGTCGGTGTGGCGCCGCGTGTTCGCGGTGGTCGAGGCCGTCGAGGCGCCCACGGACGCCGAGCGCCCCGGCGCCGATCACGCCCGCTGGCCCTGGTCGGTGGGGGTCGAGCCGCTCGTGGTCGTCCCGCTGCTCGACGCCGCGCCGCCCATCGAGGCGATCGGGGTCGCGGCCCGGTCGATGAGCCAGCAGTCCCACATCCGGATCACGCCCACCCAGTACGCGCTGGCCGTCGCGGCGATCGGCTCGGTCGCGCAGTAGACCCGCGGCGCGGGTTACGCTCGCGGCGCAATGCCCAGCTGCTCGTCGTGCGGCGCGGAGAACCGGCCCGGCGCTCGCTTCTGCGAGGCCTGCGGCGCCGCGCTCGGCGCGCGCTGCCCGGCCTGCGGCGCCGAGCACCGCCCCGGCGCCCGCTTCTGCGACGCGTGCGGGACCGCGCTGGCGGCGCCCGAGCCCGCCGCCGGCGCC
>JAICJK010000182.1 GCA_025928415.1 Solirubrobacteraceae bacterium
CGCGACGTCAACACCGACTTTCAGTCCTACGCGCTGTTCCCCCACCTGTCGGTCGAGCGCAACGTCGCCTTCGGCCTCGAGCGGCGCGGCCTGGCCAGGGCCGAGGTCCGCCGGCGGGTGGGCGAGACCCTCGAGCTGGTCCAGCTCCGCGGGCTGGACAACCGCAAGCCCGCCCAGCTCTCGGGCGGCCAGCAGCAGCGCGTGGCGCTGGCCCGCGCGCTGGTCAACCGGCCGCGGGCGCTGCTGCTCGACGAGCCGCTCGGCGCGCTGGACCTGCGGCTGCGCAAGCAGCTGCAGCTCGAGCTCAAGCGCATCCAACAGGACGTCGGCATCACCTTCGTGCACGTGACGCACGACCAGGAGGAGGCCATGACCATGGCCGACCGGATCGCGGTGATGTGCGACGGCCGCATCGAGCAGGCCGGCGGCGCCGCCGAGCTCTACGAGCGCCCGCGGACCGAGTTCGTCGCCAACTTCCTCGGGGTCTCCAACCTCGTCGACGGCCACCTCGGCGCCACGACCGGCGCGCTGACCGCCGTCACGACGCACGACGGCGCCGAACTGCTGGTGCCGGCCGAGCGCGTCGGCCCCCACGACGGCGACGACGTGCGCATCGGCGTGCGCCCCGAGAAGATCACCATGCTGCCCCCGCACGCGGCGCCGCCGGACGGCGCCAACCTGCTGCGCGGCACCGTCACCGTCGCCGCGTTCCTCGGCGTGTCGATCCAGTACCTCGTGCGCGCCGTCGGCGGCGAGGAGCTGACGGTCGTGGCCCAGAACGCGGAAGGCGCCGAGCCCGAGTCCTTCGGCGTCGGCCGCGACGTGCAGCTCGCCTGGAACCCCCATCACACCTTCGCCGTCGCAAAGGAGTCCCCCCGATGAAGCCCGACCGATCCTTCGAGGCCGCCCTCGACGACCTGCTGACCAGCGAGCGCATGTCGCGCCGGCGCCTGCTGGGGCGCGCGGGCGGCGCGGGCCTGAGCCTGTCCGGGCTCTCGGTGCTGCTGAGCGCGTGCGGCGGCGTGAAGGGCACCGACGCCGGCAAGACCGCGCCCGCGGCCTCGGTGAGCGTCAACCACCCGAAGACCGCGATCGGCGACTGGACGTTCTCCAACTGGCCGCTGTACATCGACAAGAAGGTCCTGAAGTCCTTCGACAAGCGCTACGGCGGGCACGTCAAGTACATCGAGGACATCAACGACAACTTCGAGTTCTTCGGGAAGGTGCGCCAGCAGCTCCAGGCGGGCCAGTCGATCGGCCGCGACATCGTGGTGCTCACCGACTACATGGCCGCCCGCTGGATCCGCGACGGCTTCGTCGAGCCGATCGACCGGCGCAACGTGCCCAACGCGAAGAACATCGTCGACAACCTCGCGACGATCAACTACGACCCCAAGCGCCAGTACACGCTGCCGTGGGAGTCCGGGGCCATCGGGCTCGGCTACAACATCAAGAAGACCGGGCGCGAGCTGAGGAGCGTCAAGGACCTCTTCGACCCGAAGTTCAAGGGCAAGGTGACGATGCTCGCCGAGCCCTACGACTCGGCCAACACCGTCCTGCTCGGCGACGGCGTCGACGCGAGCAAGGCCACGCTCGACCAGATCCTCGGCGCGATCGACAAGATCGACAAGGCGAACGCCGCCGGCCAGTTCCGGCGCTTCACCGGCAATGACTACACGACCGACCTGGCCAAGGGCAACGTGTGGGTGTCACTCGCCTACTCGGGCGACCTCGTGCAGCTCCAGAGCGACAACCCGGACCTGCGCTTCGCCTACCCGGAAGAGGGCGCGATGCTCTTCACGGACAACATGATGATGCCCAAGCACCTGGCGCATCCGTACGCGGCCGAGACGATGATGAACTACGTCTACGACCCGGCGATCCAGGCGAAGATCGCGCTCTACGTCAACTACATCCCGCCGGTCAAGGGCGTCCAGGAGCTCGTCCGCAAGCAGGACCCGAAGCTCGCGGCCAACCCGCTCGTGTTCCCCTCCGACGCGGTCCGCGCGCAGCTGCACCCGTACCCCGCGCTGTCGGCCGCCGACGAGCGGAAGATGCAGGAGGCGATGTCGCAGGTGACCGGCGCGTGAGCGGCGCGGGCTGATGCTGCGGCTGTCGCTGCGCCGGCGGCGCTCGCTGCTGCCCTGGGTCTTCCTCGGGCCCGGGCTGCTGTGGCTGGTGGCGTTCTTCGCGATCCCGCTGATCAACCAGATCAACGTCTCGCTGCAGACCGGCGACGCGGACACCGGCTACACGTTCAACTGGGCGTTCAGCACCTACACGACGGCGATCAGCGACTACCACGAGCAGTTCGTGCGCTCGATCGGCTACGCCGCCACGGCCACCGTGCTGGACTTCGTGATCGCCTTCCCGCTCGCCTACTTCGTGGCCTACAAGGCGGGCCGCTACAAGAACGCGATGCTGCTGCTGATCGTGCTGCCGTTCTTCATGTCGTTCCTGCTGCGGACGGTCGCCTGGCAGCTCATCCTGGCCGACAACGGCTGGGTGGTCTCGCGGCTGCGCGACGTCGGCGTGCTGGGGTCGGGGGACCGGCTGCTGGCCTCGCGGACGGCCGTCATCGCCGGCATCACCTACAACTTCCTGCCCTTCATGGCCCTGCCGCTGTACGTCTCGTTGGAGAAGATCGACCGCCGGCTGATCGAGGCCGCCACCGACCTCTACGCCAACCGGGTCACGGCCTTCCTGCGCGTCACGCTGCCGCTCGCGGTGCCGGGCATCTTCGCCGGGTCGCTGCTGACCTTCATCCCCGCCTGCGGTGACTTCATCAACGCCGCCCTGCTGGGGACGCCCCGCCAGTTCATGATCGGCAACGTCATCCAGGCCAAGTTCCTCAACATCCTCGACTACCCGACGGCCGCGGCGCTGTCGTTCATCCTGATGACGTTCATCCTCGTCGGGATCTTCCTCTACGCCCGCCTGCTCGGCTCGCGGGCGCTGCGGGAGGCGGCGCTCTGATGGCCGCGCAGCACCGACGGCGCGGCGGCAGCGACCGCGGGGTGCGCAACTGGGTGCTCGGCGGATGGTCGGCGCTGGCGCTGCTCTACCTGTTCATCCCGGTGTTCATCGTCATCCTGTTCTCGTTCAACGACAACCGCGGGCGCTTCAACTTCACCTGGCAGAGCTTCACGCTCAAGCACTGGGCGCACCCGTTCGCCAACCCGGACCTGACGGCCGCGCTGAAGAACTCGCTGCTGATCGCCGGGCTCGACACGGTGATCGCCACCGCGCTGGGCACGTTCATGGCGGTGGCGCTCGTCCGCTACAGCTTCCGCGGGCGCGGCACCGTGGACATGTTCGTGTTCCTCCCGCTCTCGACGCCGGAGGTCGTGCTCGGCGCCGCGCTGCTGGCGCTGTTCCTGACCGCGAGCATCAGCACCGGCTTCGTGACGATCCTCATCGCGCACGTGATGTTCACGATCTCCTACGTCGTGGTGACGGTCAAGGCGCGCCTGGAGGGCATGGACCGCCACATCGAGGAGGCGGCGATGGACCTCGGGGCCAACGAGTGGACGACGTTCCGCAAGGTGACGCTGCCGTTGATCGCGCCCGGGGTCGGGGCCGCCGCGCTGCTGGCCGCCGCGATCTCGGTCGACGACTACGTGATCACGAGCTTCAACGCCGGGCAGACGACGACCTTCCCGCTGTTCATCTTCGGCGCCACCCGGCAGGGCGTCCCGGCCGAGGTGAACGTCCTCGGCAGCATGCTGCTGCTCGCCGTGCTGGTCCTGATGGGCCTCAACGTGCTGCTGCAGCGGCGCCTGTCGCGCCGCGACCTGCGGGCCACCCAGGCGCTCCCGGACGCCGTGCCCGTGCCGGTCTGAGCCACGACCGCGGGGTTCCGCGCGCGGGGGTTGGTGCCACACTGCACCGGTGCCGCCGCGGGCCACCGGATTCCCCACCGCCGACGCGCAGGACGACTTCCTCCGCGCGCGCCGGCGCGAGGCGCTGCGGCGACTGAGCCGGCGCTTCGAGCGGTCCACGCGCGACGTCGACGTGATCCTCCCGTTCGACGACGTGGTCGCCGCGCTCGGTCGCGTCGAGGAGCATCACGCGGGCGTGCAGACGATCCCGCTGGACTCGATCGTGGGGACCGTCGACCGGGCCGGCGGCGGCTTCGACCGCGCCTTCCGCCCGACCACCTCGCGCGTGCGCACGCGCTGGGAGCGCATCGCCGGCGCCATGCGCCGCGGCGAGCCGCTGCCGCCGATCTCGGTCTACCGCGTCGGGGACGTGCACTTCGTCCGCGATGGCCACCATCGCGTCTCGGTCGCGCGGGCGCTGGGGCGCGACGACATCCAGGCCTCGGTCACCGAGGTCGTCACGCGCGTCGGGGCCGAGCGCTCGCTGCGGCTCTCCGACCTGCCGCAGAAGAGCCACGAGCGGCTGTTCCGCGAGCGGGTCCCGCTGCCGCGCGAGGCCCGCGCGCGCGTGCGCCTGACCGACCCCTGGCGCTACGGGGACCTCGCGGAGGGCGTGGAGGCCTGGGCGTTTCGCGCGATGCAGGACCGCGGGGACTTCATGGACCGCGAGACCGCCGCGCGCACCTGGTACGAGCACGAGTTCCTGCCCGTCGTGGAGATGATCGACCAGGCGCAGCTGCGCCGTCCCGGGGCCACCGACGCCGACGCCTTCCTGGAGGTCGGCTGCGACCGCTACCGCCTGATGTTCACGCACGACTGGAGCGAGGAGATCCTCGCCCACCTGCGCGACGAGCGGCGGCGCTAGGCGGGCTCGCCGGCCCCGGCGGAACCGCCCGCGGAGGCCGGCGCGGCGGCGGCCCCGCCGCCGTCGCCGTGCGGGCCGAGGGCGCGGCCGGTCTCGGCGTCGAACAGGTGGATCCGGCTGGTGTCGAGCCACAGGCGCGTCCGGCTGCCGTCGCGCACGTCGCTCTCCGGGCTCAGGCGCGCGACCACCTGCCCGGCCTCGTCGCCCGCGCTGGGGACGTCGGCCAGGCCCGCGTCCGCGGCGATCTCCCGCAGCTCGTCGGAGTCGGCGGCGCCGCCCTCCACGCGGAAGTAGGCGTAGATCTCCGAGCCCATCGACTCGGTGAGCTCGATGTCGGCGTCGAACTCGTGGCCGGTGCCGCGGTGGCGCTCGCCTACGAGCCGGGCGTCCTCGAAGTCCTCGGGGCGCACGCCGGCGATGACGCGCGTCGCCTGCCCGGCGGCGCCGCGCAGCGCCTCGGGCAGGTCGACCTCGCCCAGCGGCAGGCGCACCCTGTCCCCCGCGAGCTCGGCGCCGAAGAAGTTCATCGCCGGCGAGCCGATGAAGCCGGCGACGAACAGGTTGACCGGGCGCTCGTAGAGCTCCTTGGGCGTCGCGACCTGCTGCAGGACGCCGCTGCGCATCACCGCCACGCGGTCGCCGAGCGTCATCGCCTCGGTCTGGTCGTGCGTGACGTAGATCGTCGTCGTCCCCAGGCGCTGCTGGATGCGCGAGACCTCGGTGCGCATCTGCACGCGCAGCTTGGCGTCGAGGTTCGACAGCGGCTCGTCCATCAGGAAGGCCTTCGGGTCGCGCACGATCGCGCGCCCCATCGCCACGCGCTGGCGCTGCCCGCCGGAGAGATTGGCCGGCTTGCGGTCCAGGTGCGGCTCGAGGTCGAGGATCTGCGCCGCCTCGCCGACCTTGCGGTCGATCTCCGCCTGGTCGACCTTGGCGAGCTTGAGCGCGAAGCCCATGTTCTCGCGCACCGTCATGTGCGGGTACAGCGCGTAGTTCTGGAAGACCATCGCGATGTCCCGGTCCTTGGGCGCGCGGTCGTTGACGACCTGGTCGTCGATGATCAGCTCGCC
>JAICJK010000015.1 GCA_025928415.1 Solirubrobacteraceae bacterium
CGCCCGCCGGCACCGGCGCGGGCAGCAGCGCGGCCAGCACGGCGGTGAGCGTGGCGGCCAGCATGCACCCGGAACGCTCGCAGGCGGCCCGGAGTCGCGCCGCGCGGCGCGTGCGGTGACCTCACGCCGCCTCGGCCGCCGCCGACCGGGCCGCGGGCGCGCGCTCCGGGACGCCCACCGGCCCCAGCCCGGCGAAGGCCAGCGCCGCCGCCACGGCGGCGCCGGCCATCAGGAGCCAGCCGGCGTCGAAGTCCCCGGCGACCCGCGGCGTCCCGAGCAGCGCGACGAGGACGGCCACCCCGAGCGCGGTGCCGATCTGCCGCCCCATCGTGAGCACCGCGGCGCCGGTCGCGAAGCGCTCGGACGGCAGCGACGCCGCGGCCGCGCCGGTCAGCGCGGGGTTCACCAGGCCGACCCCCGCGCCGCCGACGAGCAGCCCGGGCAGGAACGCCCACGCGTAGTCGTGCGCCGGGCCCAGGTGCGTCAGCCACCACACGCCGCCCAGGGCGAACAGCGCGGCACCGGCCAGCCCGGTGGCGCGGTGGCCGACCCGGGCCCCGAGGCGGGCGCCGGGGATCGAGAACGCCGCCGCCGTGGCGGGTCCCGGCGCGAGCTCCAGGCCGGCGCGCAGCACGGAGTCGTGCCACGCGCCGGTGAGGAACAGCACCGTGCCGAGCAGCATCGCCGCGAAGCCCGCGAAGAACAGCGCCGCGGCCGACACCGCGACCGAGAACGACCGGACGCGCAGCAGGTGCGGCTCGACGATCGGCGCCGGGTGGCGCGTGCTGCGCGCCGCGACGCCGGCGATCAGCAGCGCCGCGAGCGCGAACAGGCCGATGACGCGCCCGCTCGCCCAGCCCCAGGACGCGCCCTGGACGATCGCCACGACCAGCGCGCCGATGCCGGCCGTGACGCCCGCCGCGCCGGCGAGGTCGGGGCGCGCCGTGGACGGGTCGCGGATCTCGCGCAGGAAGCGGGCCCCGGCGAGGAGCGCGAGCAGCCCGATGGGCAGGTTGACGAGGAACACCCAGCGCCAGCTCGCCTCCACGAGCAGGCCGCCGAGCGGCGGGCCGGCCGCGGCGGCCACGCCGCCCGAGGCGGCCCAGACGCCGATCGCGACGTGGCGCTCCTGCGGCGGGAAGGCGGGGAGCAGCAGCCCGAGCGACGTCGGCACCATCGCCGCCGCGCCCAGCGCCTGCACGACGCGGGCGGCGACCAGCACGCCGGGCGAAGGCGCGAGCGCGCACAGCGCCGAGGCGGCGGTGAACACGGCGACGCCCGCGAGGAACGTGCGCTTGCGCCCGAGCGCGTCCGCCCAGCGGCCGGCGGGGACCAGCAGCGCGGCGAAGACGATCGCGTAGGCGTTGAGCACCCAGGACAGGCCGGCGAGGCTCGAGCCCGCGAAGTCCCGCTGGATGTCGGGGAACGCGATGTTGACGATGAACAGGTCGAGGCTCGCGACGAACACGCCGGTGCACACGACGAGCAGGATGCGCCACTTGGGTTGCATGATGAAACGCAAGCTAGACGACACCGTTGCTTCATGCAACCTTATAGGGGTGCTGAACAGCGACTACCCCGGCCAGACGTGCTCGATCGCGCGCGCGCTGGAGCTCGTCGGCGAGCGCTGGACGATGCTCGTCGTCCGCGACGTCCTGCTCGGCGTCCGCCGCTTCGACGACCTCCAGGCCGACCTCGGCATCGCCCGCAACGTGCTCGCCGCGCGATTGGACAAGCTCGTCGCCGCCGGCGTCCTCGAGCGCCGCCCGTACTCCGAGCATCCGCCGCGCCACGAGTACGTGCTGACCGAGAAGGGGCTGGACCTGTGGCCGGTCGTGCACGGCCTGATGACGTGGGGCGACCGCCACGCGCCGGCCGCGGGCGGCCCGCCGACGGTCGTCGAGCACCGCGGCTGCGGCGGCGCCGTGGACGCCCACGGCCGCTGCGAGCGCTGCGGCGAGGCGCTCAGCGCGCGGAGCGTGCAGGCGCTGGCCGGCCCGGGGGCGTCGCCGCGGCACCCTCTGCGGCGGGCGCCCGGGGGCGCGGCGCCTCTCGCAGGATGAGCGCGACGGAGGCGACGATGAGCGCGGCGCCCGCGAGCGTGGCGGCGCGCACCTGCTCGCCCAGCACCGCCCAGCCGAGGGCGACGGCGACCAGCGGGTTGACGTAGGCGTAGGTCGAGATCCGCCCGATCGGCGCATGCTGCAGCAGCCAGGCGTAGGCGGTGTAGGCGACCAGCGACCCGGCCAGCACGAGGTAGGCGAACGCCGCCGCCGAGCGCAGCGAGAAGGCGCCCGGGTCCAGGCCGCCCCATTCGCCCGGCGAGGCGAGGACCAGCAGGGCGCCGCCGATGGTGAGCTGCCAGCCGGTGCTCACCAGCGGGTCGCTCGGCATCGTCAGGCGCTGGGCGGCGAACGACCCGGCGGCCCACGACGCGGCGGCGAGCAGCAGCAGCAGCGTCGGGCCGAGCGGCACGCCGGCCGGGCGCCCGCCGGGCAGCAGCAGCACCGCCACGCCGCAGAAGCCGAGCGCCACGCCGCCGGCTCCGAAGCCCGAGGGCCGGTCGGCGGCCAGCGTCCGGTAGACGACGATGAACAGCGGGACCGAGGCGACCAGCAGCGCGGCCAGGCCCGACGGCACGTCCTGCTCGGCGACGGTGACCAGGCCGTTGCCGCCGCCGGCCAGCAGCGCGCCGACCAGCGCGCAGGAGCCGAGCTGCGCGAGGGAGACGCGCGTCGGGCGGCCGCGCAGCGCGAGCACGGCGAGCAGCAGGACGCCGGCCACGACGAAGCGCAGGCCGGCGCCGATCAACGGGGGGACCGTCTCCACCATCACGCGGATCGCGAGGTAGGTCGAGCCCCAGACGACGTAGACGATGCCCAACGCGAGCCACGTCGCTGCCGGCGAAGCGCCGGTTGACGACGTGGCTCGCGCCTTCTGGCGGGCGAGCTGCGTCACGCGGTGGAGGTGATCCGCGGACGCTGGGGGAAGAGGGAGCGGACGCCATGGCGCTGCGCTGTGGCGGGGGCGGGCTGCAGGCGCGCGGCGCGCAGGTGCAGGAGGTCGACGAGGTCGGCGGTCGGGACGAACGGGTCGGCGACGACGGCGCCGGTCTCGACCTCGACGGCGGCGACGGGCTCGCCGTCGACGATCGCCAGCAGGACGTCGCCCTGCGGGACGGGGCGCGAGTCGAGCGCGGCGATGCGGATGAGGGCCCCGGCGTCGGCTGCCGTGGCGGGCCGGATGGCCAGGATCGCGGTGGACAGGGTGGCGGAGGAGGTCATGGACGAAGCTTGCTCTCCCAGGGTCATCAGATCAAATGACATTCGGTGCTTCTCGGGATAAGATGAGCTAATGCTCGACGTGAAGCGCATGCGCGTCCTGCGTGAGGTTGCCCAGCGCGGCTCGTTCTCCGCCGCCGCCGACGCCCTCGCCTATACGCAGTCCGCGATCTCACAACAGGTGGCGGCGCTGGAACGTGAGGCCGGCACCCGGCTGGTGGAGCGCAGCGCCCGCGGCGTGCACCTCACGGATGCGGGCCAGGCGCTCGTGCAGCACGCCGACGCGATCCTGTCGCGCCTGGCCGACGCCGAGGCCGAGCTCGAGGCGATCGCCGGGCTGCGCGGCGGCCGCGTGCGCCTGACGACCTTCGCGACCGCGGGCGCCACGATCGTGCCCCAGGCGATCGCGCGCTTCCGCGAGCGCCACCCCGGCGTCGGCCTGGTGCTCGAGCCGGAGGAGCCGACCGACGGCCTGCGCCGCCTGCGCTCGGGGGAGGCCGACATCGCCCTGACGATCACCGCGAGCTTCGACGACCCGCCCGAGCCCGACTTCGCGATGACCACGCTGCTCGACGACCCGATGTACGTGCTGCTGCCGGTCGGCCATCCGCTGGCCCGCGGCGGCCGCGTGCGCCTGCAGGACCTCGCCGAGGACGAGTGGCTGCTCGGCGCGACCGAGCGCTGCCCGGACTCGCGCATCCTGGTCCGCGCCTGCCAGCACGCGGGCTTCGAGCCGCGGATCGGCTTCCACTCCGACGACTACCTGGCGATCCAGGGCTTCGTCGCCGCCGGCTGCGGCGTCTCGCTGATCCCCGACCTCGCGCTGGTCGCCGTGCGCGACGACGTCGTCGTGCGCTCGCTCGGCGCGCGGCCGCCGGTGCGGCGCATCCTCGCCGCGACGATGGCCGACTCCTGGGCCTCGCCGGCCAAGCAGGCGATGCTCGAGATCCTCGAGGAGGTCGCGGGCGAGTTCGCCGTCAAGCGGCGCGAGCTGGCCCTGGCGTCCTGAGCGTACGAGCGCGCCGCCGCGGCGCGCCGCCGCCGCGCATCCTCAGACCCCGCCGAACGTGAACATCCGGTCCGCCTCGATCCGCGCGTAGACCGGCCCGGAGTCCAGGAACTCCTCCCACTCCGGCCCGTAGCGCGGGACGTAGACCTCCAGCAGGCAGCGCCGCAGCTCGGCGCCCTCCGGGGCCCGGACGTCGACGCCGGCGGCGCGGCCGTGGACGGTCACCGCGAGCTCCTCGCCCGGCAGGTGGGTGGCGCTGACCTGCGGCCGCGCCCGGATGTGGCGGAAGCGCACCGAGTCCGGCGACGAGCCGAAGTGGAACGCGCCGCGCAGGAAGACGCCGTCGACCGGCCCGACGATCGGCCGCCCGTCGGCGGTCACCGTCGCCAGCGCGAGCAGGCGCATGCCGGTCAGCGCGCCGGCGACCTGCTCGGCGGTCAGCCGCCGCTCCGGGGTGATGATGCTCCGCAGGTGCTCACCGGCCGAGGCGTAGCTGGCGTCGAGCAGCTCCTGCAGCGCGGCGAGGTCGTCCGGCGTCTCGTGCACGGCTGCGCTACACCACCGGGCTGGTCAGCTCGCCGAGCCCTTCGGCCGCGAGCGTGACGACGTCGCCGGGCACCAGCCAGCGGGGCTCCCCGCCGCCGCCGTCGGCGTTGAGCTCGAGCAGGCAGCCGCGGTCGAGCGTGCCGCTGCCCAGGACGTCGCCGGCGCGCAGGCGCGTGTCGCGCGCGGCGTGGGCGACGAGTTGCGGCCAGGTCCAGTGCTGGGCCCGCGCGGGGCTCGAGGTCAGCAGCTCGCCGTTGACCGTCGCCGTCGCCGCGAGGTCCAGTCGCCCGTCGGCGTAGGGCAGCTCGTCGGGCGTGACGAGCCACGGGCCGAGGCTGAGCGCGAAGTCCTTGCCCTTCGCCGGGCCGAGCCCGACGGTCATCTCCTCGCGCTGGACGTCGCGCGCGCTCCAGTCGTTGAGCAGCGTGAAGCCCGCGATCTCGCCGTCCGCGTCGAGGATCGCAGCGATCTCGAGCTCGAAGTCCAGCCGCGCGCTGGCCGCCGGGCGGCGGACGGCGTCGCCCGGCCCGTGGACCGCGGCCGGGTTGGAGAAGTAGAAGACGGGCGCGGCGTACCACGCGGGCGGCACCTCGCCGCCGCGCAGGCGCCAGCCCGTCGCGACGTGGCCCTCGTAGGCGAAGAAGTCGCGGACGCTCGGCGGCTCGGGGACGGGGGCGCGCAGGCGAACGTCCGCCAGCGCGTGGTCGCGCCCGGCCTCGCGATGGCCCTCGCCGCTCAGCCACTCGAGCATCGACCGGGCCTGCAGCTCGACGACGCGGTCGGTGTCCAGGCGGCCGACGCGCTCGTGGCCCAACGGGTCGTCGAAGCACGCCAGGCGCATCGGCGGGACGTTACTAGGCGCCCCACACCTCTTCGGCGGTCTCGACGACCAGCCGCAGCTTGGCGATCTGGTCGTCGATCGTCAGCTCGTTGCCCTCCTCGGTCGAGGAGAACCCGCACTGCGGCGACAGGCAGAGCTGGTCGGCGTCGACGTACTTGGAGGCCTCCTCGATGCGCCGCTTGAGGTCGTCCTTGTCCTCGAGCTCGGGGCGCTTGGTCGTCACCAGGCCGAGCACGACGTGCTTGCCCTTGGGGACGAAGCGCAGCGGCTCGAAGCCGCCGGAGCGGGCGTCGTCCCACTCCATGAAGAACCCGTCGACGTCGAGCTGGGTGAACAGCGCCTCGGCCACGAAGTCATAGCCGCCCTCGGCCACCCACGAGGAGCGGAAGTTCCCGCGGCACATGTGCGTCGTGACGGCCATGCCCTCCGGGCGGCCGGCGAGCGCCTCGTTGATGTGGCGGATGTAGGTCTCGTGCTGGTGGTCGGGGTCGCCGCCGATCTCGCGGACGTGCTCGCGCTGCGCCGGGTCGTTGAGGTAGGCCAGGCTCGTGTCGTCGAACTGCAGGTAGCGGCAGCCGAGCTCGCCCAGGCGCCGGACCTCCTCCGCGTAGGCGGCCACCAGGTCGGCCCAGAACTCCTCCACGTCGGGGTACACCGCCGCGTCGATCGAGGCGCGCCCGCCGCGGTAGTGGACCATGCTCGGCGACGGGATCGTCAGCTTCGGCACCTGGCCGCCGGCGTGCTCGGCCAGGAACGCGAAGTGCTCGCCGAAGATCGTGTGGCGCAGGGACAGCCGCTCGCCGACGTGCAGCGACGGGGGCGTGAACTCGACGTCGCCCTGCGCGCTGTGGAACTGCACCTTGAGGTTGGCGTCGGCGACCTTGCTGATGCCGCCGAGCTGGTAGATGAAGTCCATGTGCCAGGAGGCGCGGCGGAACTCCCCGTCGGTCGCGTCGGTCAGGCCGACGTCGCGCTGCATCCGGATCACGTCCTCGATCGCGGCGTCCTCGACCCGGCGCAGCTCGTCGTCGTCGATGCGGCCGGCCGCGTGGTCCGCGCGCGCGGCGCGCAGCTCCGGGGGACGCAGCAGGCTCCCGACGTGATCGGCGCGGAACGGCGGTGTGGCTCGCGCGGGCATGGGTCTCCTCTCGTTGGTGCGGCGTGGCTCGTATGCCCTCAGGTCAGGTCAGGCCGAACAGGCGCGCCGCGTTGTCCTTGAGGATCAGCGGGCGGACCTCGGGGCGGATCTCGAGGGCGTCGAAGTCGCGCAGCCAGCGCTCCGGCGTCAGCGCGGGGTAGTCGGTGCCGAACAGGACCTTGTGCTTGAGCAGCGTGTTCGCGTGGTGCACGAGCTGGGGCGGGAAGTACTTGGGCGACCAGCCCGACAGGTCGATCCACGCATTCGGCTTGTGGGCGGCGATCGACAGCGCCTCGTCCTGCCAGGGCACCGAGGGGTGGGCCATGATCACGTCGATGTCGGGGAAGTCGGCGGCGACCTGGTCGAGGTGCAGCGGGTTGGAGTACTTCAGCAGGATGCCGCCGCCGCCCCGCTGGCCCGCGCCGACGGCGTTCTGCCCGGTGTGGAACAGCGCGGGCACGCCGGCCTCGGCGATGACCTCGTAGAGCGGGTAGGCCTTCGGGTCGTCGGGGAAGAAGGCCTGCAGGCTCGGGTGGAACTTGAACCCGCGGGCGCCGGCGTCGAGATGCGCGCGGGCCATCGCGACCGCCTCGGCGGCCGGGCGGTTGGGGTCGATGCTCGCGAAGGGGATCAGCACGTCGCGCTCGCCGGCTGCCCCCGCCAGCAGCTCCTCGTTGCTGACCGGCCCGTCCCAGGCGATCGAGTCGACCATGAAGCAGACCGCGGCCATCCGGCGCTCGCGGTAGTAGGCCGCCAGCTCGTGCACGGTCAGCAGCGCGTCGCTGCCGAAGACCTCGGCGACCGCCGCCTCGGGCGAGCCCGCAGGGAACCCGCGGCCGCGCTCGGAGGCCTGCACGTGGGTGTGGACGTCGATCGCGTCGATCGCTGCCAGGTCGATGCCGTCCTGTCCGATGCACCGGACACTACGCCTGTCCGTCCTGCGACCCGCAGGCGCGCGGTATACATGGACGGCGGCCCGGTCACGACGAAGGAGGAGACGATGTCGGCAACGGTCAACCTCGAGCAGCAGGACCTGCTGATCGGCGGGGCGTGGCGGGCGGCGAGCGACGGGCGCGCCCACGACAAGCTCGGCTCCTACGTGGGCGAGCCCGTGAGCCGGGTCGCGGCCGCGTCGCGCGCCGACGCGCGGGCCGCCGTCGACGCCGCGGCGGAGGCCTTCCCGGCGTGGTCGGCGACCCCGCCGGCCGCGCGCCGCGACGTGCTGCTGCGCGCCGCCGACGCGCTGCAGGCCGGGGCCGAGGAGATCGCGGCGATCGTGACCGCGGAGACCGGGTCGACCTTCGGCTGGGGCATGTTCAACGTCGGCCTGGCGTCGAGCATGCTGCGCGAGGCCGGCGCGCAGGCCTACGGCCTGCTGGGCGAGGTCATCCCCTCCGACGAGGCGGGGATGCTCTCGATGGGCATCCGGCAGCCGGTCGGCGTGGTGGTGGGCATCGCGCCGTGGAACGCCCCGGTGATCCTCGGCGTCCGCGCGCTCGCGATGCCGCTGGCCTACGGCAACACCGTCGTCTTCAAGGCCTCTGAGGAGTCCCCGCGCACGCATGGCGCGATCGTCCGCGCGCTCGTCGACGCCGGCATACCGGACGGCGTGGTCAACCTGCTCACCAACGACCCGGCCGACGCCGCGGGCGTCGTCGAGGAGCTCATCGCCCACCCGGCGGTCGCGCGGGTCAACTTCACCGGGTCGACGAAGGTCGGGCGCATCGTCGCCGAGAAGGCGGCGACCCACCTCAAGCGGACGCTCCTCGAGCTCGGCGGCAAGGCGCCGCAGGTCGTGCTCGACGACGCCGACCTCGACGAGGCCGCCGCGGCCGCGAGCTTCGGCGCGTTCATGAACCAGGGCCAGATCTGCATGTCGACCGAGCGCCTGGTCGTCCAGCGCCCCGTGGCCCGCGAGCTGGCCGGCAAGCTCGCCGAGAAGGCGGCCGCGCTCACGGTCGGCGACCCGAGCGACCCGCAGACGATGATCGGCGCGCTCATCAACGAGGGCGCGATGCGCCGCGTGACCGAGCTCGTCGCCGACGCGGTCGCCAAGGGCGCGGAGGTCCTGTGCGGGGGCGAGGCCGAGGGCCCGTGCTACCAGCCGACCGTCCTGTACGGCGTCACGCCCGAGATGCGCATCTACGCCGAGGAGTCCTTCGGCCCCGTGGTCTCGATCGTCGAGGTCGACTCGGTCGACGACGCCGTGGCCGTCGCCAACGACACCGAGTACGGGCTGGCGGCCGCGGTCTTCAGCCGGGACGTCCCGAAGGCGATGGACGTCGCGCGGCGCATCCAGAGCGGGATCTGCCACATCAACAGCTCGACGGTCGACGACGCGGCGCAGGTCCCGTTCGGCGGGGTGAAGGCCAGCGGCTGGGGGCGCTTCGGCGCGCGGGCCGCGCTGGAGGAGTTCACCGAGCTGCGCTGGATGAGCATCCAGGAGAAGCCGCGCCACTATCCGATCTGAGCGCGGCCGCGGGGCGCGCCCCGGCGTCCTCAGAAGTCCGGCGCCGCCGGGAGCCCGACGTAGTTCTCGGCCAGGCTGCGGGCCGCGGCGGGCGAGCGCTCCAGGTACTCCAGGCGCGCGAGCTGCAGGCGCCGCCGGAACGGGCCGTCCCCGAGGTCGTGCAGCAGCTCGGTCATGTGGTTGGAGAAGTCCTGCGCGCGCCAGACGCGCCGCAGCGCGGCCTGCGAGTAGCCGTCCAGCGCCGTGTCGTCGCCCGTCCGGAAGTGGGCGACGAGCGCGGCCGCGAGCAGGCGCACGTCGTTGATCGCGAGGTTCAGGCCCTTGGCGCCGGTGGGCGGGACGATGTGCGCGGCGTCGCCCGCCAGGTACAGGCGCCCGTGCTGCATCGGCTCGGCGATGAAGCTGCGCATCGGGGTGATGGACCGCTCGAGGATCGCGCCCTCGCCGACGCGCCACCCGGGCAGCGCCAGGCGCTCCTGCAGCTCGGCCCAGATGCGCGCGTCGGGCCAGGCGGCGAGGTCCTCGTCGGCGGGGACCTGCAGGTAGAGGCGGCTCAGGCGCTCGGAGCGCATCGAGTACAGCGCGAAGCCGCGGTCGTGGCGGGCGTAGACGAGCTCGTCGGTCGTCGGCGCCGCCTCGGCCAGGATCCCCAGCCACGAGAACGGGTGGACGACCTCGCGCTCGGTCAGCACGCCGGCGGGGATGCTGTCCCGGCAGATGCCGCGGAAGCCGTCGCAGCCGGCGATCACGTCGCACTGCAGCTCGTGGGCCTCGCCCGCGTGCGTGTAGGTGATGCGCGGCGCGGCGCTCGCGAGGTCGTGCACGGCGACGTCGCCGACCTCGAAGTGCAGCGCCCCGCCGCGCGCCAGGCGGGCAGCGATGAGGTCCTTGACGACCTCCTGCTGGCCGTAGATCGTCACGTTGCGGCCGGTCAGCTCGGTCATCCTCACGTGCACGTCGCGCCCGGCGAAGCGCAGGTGGATGCCGTGGTGGACGAGCCCCTCGCGGTCCAGGCGCTCGCCGACGCCGAGGTCGCGCAGGACCTCGACGGTGTTGTGCTCGAGCAGGCCGGCGCGCACGCGGGCCTCGAGGTAGGGGCGGTCCCGGCGCTCCAGGACCACGGAGTCGATGCCCGCGCGCTGCAGCAGCAGCGACAGCGTGAGACCGGCGGGACCGGCGCCGACGATGCCCACCTGGGTGCGCATGGGGGCATCGTATAGGCTGTGCGCACAGTGGTCGTCTGTTCGCAGAGCGCACACTATGGCTGAGCTGCTGCCGCTCCCCGAGGCCGTCGCGGCCCTGATCCACGACGGCGACGCCGTCGCGCTGGAGGGCTTCACCCACCTGATCCCGTTCGCGGCCGGCCACGAGCTGCTGCGCCAGGGGCGCCGCGAGCTCGAGCTGATCCGGATGACGCCCGACCTGCTCTACGACCAGCTCATCGGGATGGGCTGCGCGCGGCGCCTCGTGTTCTCCTACGGCGGGAACCCCGGCGTGGGCTCCCTGCATCGCTTCCGCGACGCGATCGAGCATGGCTGGCCGCGCGCGCTCGAGCTCGAGGAGCACAGCCACGCCGGGATGGCCAACCGCTACGCGGCGGGCGCGGCGGACCTGCCGTTCGCGGTCATGCGCGGCTACGCGGGGACCGACCTCGTCGCGCACACGACGGTCGGCACGATCGCCTGCCCGTTCACCGGGGAGCAGCTCACGGCCGTGCCGGCTCTGCGCCCCGACGTCGCCGTGATCCACGCCCAGGAGGCCGACCGCGACGGCAACGTCCAGCTCTGGGGCATCCCCGGCGTGCAGAAGGAGGCCGTCCTCGCCGCGCGGCGCTCGCTGGTCACCGTCGAGCGGGTCGTCGACGCGCTCGCGCCGCGGCCCGGGGGCGTCGTGATCCCCGGCTGGGTGATCGACGCGGTCGCGGAGGCGCCCGGCGGCTCGCGGCCGTCCTACAGCCTCGGCGTCACGGCGCGCGACAACGACTTCTACCGCGCGTGGGACGCGATCAGCCGCGACCGCGACGCGTTCGCCGCGTGGATGGACGAGCACGTGCTCGCCGGGACGGGGGCCCCGTGAGCGCGGCGACCAACGGCGAGGTCCAGACCGTCGTCGCCGCGCGGCGGCTGACCGGCGTGCGCTCGGTGTTCATCGGCGTGGGCCGGCCGAGCACCGCGGCGATCCTCGCGCGCATGGTCCACAATCCGGGCCTGGTGCTCGTCTACGAGTCCGGCACGATCGGCGCCAAGCCGTTCCACGTCCCGCTGTCGATCGGCGACGGCGAGCTGGCCGAGACCGCCGACAGCGTCGTCTCGGTGCCCGAGATGTTCAACTACTGGATCGGGCCCGGCCGGATCGACGTCGCGTTCCTCGGGGCCGCGCAGGTCGACCGCTTCGCGAACCTCAACTCGACGGTGATCGGCGACTACGACAGGCCGCGCACGCGGCTGCCGGGCGCGGGCGGCGCGCCGGAGATCGCCGCGAGCTGCGGCGAGGTCGTCGTCGTGGCCCCGCACGCGCCGCGCACCTTCGTCGAGCGCCTGGACTTCCTGACGACGGTCGGCCACGGGGATGGGGCGGGCGCGCGCGAGCGGCTCGGCTTCCGCGGCGCCGGCCCGACCGCCGTCATCACCGACCTCGGGGTCCTCGAGCCCGACCCCGCGACCAAGGAGCTCACGCTGACCCAGATCCACGAGGGCGTGGAGGTCGACCAGGTGCGCGAGGCCACGGGCTGGGCGCTCGCGGTCGCGCCCGCGCCCGCGACGACTCCGGCGCCGACCGACCAGGAGCTCGGCGCGCTGCGCGAGCTGAGCAGCCGATGAGCGCCCCCAACGCCTTCGTCTACGCCGCCGTGCGCAGCCCCTTCGGGCGCTACGGCGGCGCGCTGGCGCGCACCCGTCCCGACGACCTCGCCGCGCACACGCTGCGCGCGCTGCTCGATCGCGCCGGCGACCTCGACCCCGCGGCGATCGACGACGTCATCCTCGGCAACGCCAACGGCGCGGGGGAGGACAACCGCAACGTCGCGCGGATGGCGGCGTTGCTGGCCGGCCTGCCGACGTCGGTGCCCGGCGTCGCGGTCAACCGGCTGTGCGGCTCGAGCCTCGAGGCGGCCATCCAGGCGGCGCGCGCGATCGAGACCGGCGACGCCTCGCTCATGGTCGCCGGCGGCGTGGAGTCGATGAGCCGCGCGCCGTGGGTCCTGCTCAAGCCCGAGAAGGGCTTCCCCGCCGGCGCCGAGACGCTGCACTCCTCGACGCTCGGGTGGCGCATGGTGAACCCCGAGATGCCGGAGCAGTGGACGATCTCGCTCGGCGCGAGCGCCGAGAAGCTCGCCGGGATGTACGACATCTCGCGCGAGGCGCAGGACGCGTTCGCCCTGCGCAGCCACCGGCTCGCCGCGCGCGCCTACGACGAGGGCGCCCTGCCCGAGGTCGTCCCGGTGCCCGGGGTCGAGCTGGACCGCGACGAGGGCATCCGCCCCGACACGTCGCTCGAGAAGCTCGCCGGGCTGAAGGCCGCGTTCGTCGAGGGCGGCACGGTCACGGCCGGCAACGCGTCCCCGCTGAACGACGGCGCGGCGATGCTGCTGCTCGGCGACGAGGCGGCGGGCGCGCGGCTGGGCCGCGACCCGCTGGCCCGCGTGGTGTCGCGCGGCGCGCACGGCGTGGACCCGGACGTGTTCGGCATCGCGCCGGTGCAGGCCGCCGAGCAGGCGCTGGCCCGCGCCGGGATCGGCTGGGACGACGTCGCCGTCGTCGAGCTCAACGAGGCGTTCGCCTCGCAGTCGCTGGCCTGCCTGGCCGGCTGGCCGGAGCTCGACCCGGAGAAGGTCAACCCGCGCGGCGGCGCGATCGCCATCGGCCACCCGCTGGGCGCGTCCGGCGCGCGCGTCGTGGGGCGCGTCGCCCACGAGCTGCGCGCGCGCGGCGGCGGCTTCGGCGTGGCCGCGATCTGCATCGGCGTCGGCCAGGGCCTGGCCGTCGTCCTGGAGGCCTGAGGTGAGCCGATCGACGACGGACACGCCCACCAGCTACGAGCGCGAGCCCGAGGGCGCGCACCCGCCGCTGGACCACCCGGGCTACAAGTCCACGCGGCTGCGCCATCCGCGGCAGCCGCTGATCCGGCTGCCGCAGACCGTGACGGAGATCACCGGGCCGCAGCTCGGGCCTGCGCGCCTGCTCGGGCCGCACGACGCCGACCTCACGCGCCAGCACGAGGGCGAGCCGATCGGCGAGCGGATCATCGTCGGCGGACGGGTCCTCGACACCGAGGGCAAGCCGCTGCGCGACACGCTCGTCGAGGTCTGGCAGGCCAACGCGGCCGGGCGCTACCGCCACCGGAGCGACCGCTGGCCGGCGCCGCTGGACCCGGGCTTCTCCGGGGCGGGGCGCTGCCTGACCGACGACGCGGGCCGCTTCCGCTTCACGACGATCAAGCCCGGCGCCTATCCGTGGGGCAACCACCACAACGCCTGGCGGCCCGCGCACATCCACTTCTCGCTGCTCGGCCGCGCCTTCGCCCAGCGCCTGGTGACGCAGATGTACTTTCCCGGCGACCCGCTGTTCGCCTACGACCCGATCTTCAACAGCGTCCGCGACCCCGCGGCGCGCGAGCGCATGATCTGCCGCTTCTCGATCCACGACAGCCGCCCGGACTGGGCGCCGGCCTACGGGTGGGACATCGTCCTGCGCGGCCCGGGGGCGACCCCGTTCGAGGCGGCGCTGTGATCTTCGCGACCACGCCGTCGCAGACGGTCGGGCCCTATTTCGCGATCGGCCTGCCCTGGGAGGCCGGGCCGCATGCCGTCCCGCCCGGCACCCCGGGCGCGATCCGCATCGCGGGCGTGGTCTGCGACGGCGCCGGGCAGCCCGTCCCCGACAACCTGATCGAGACCTGGCAGGCCGACCCCGCGGGCCGGTTCGCCGATCTGCACGGCCACGGCGGCCCGTCGGCGCTCGAGGGCTTCCGCGGCTTCGCGCGCTCCGGCTTCGAGGTGGGCGACGGGAGCTGGGGGATCGTGACCGTCAAGCCGGGTGCCGTGCCCGGGCCCGGCGGGGCGGCCCAGGCCCCGCACATCGCGGTGTCGGTCTTCGCGCGCGGGCTGCTGCACCGCTGCGTGACGCGGATCTACTTCGCCGACGAGGAGGCGGCCAACGCCGCCGACCCGGTCCTGGCGTCGGTCCCGGCCGACAGGCGTGCGACGCTGCTCGCGCAGCCGACCGACGATGGCTACCGCTTCGACATCCGCCTCCAGGGCCCGGGAGAGACCGTCTTCTTTGCCGTCTGACGCGCTCTTCGGTGCGATGTACGCGCGCGGGGAGGCGGCCGCGGCGGTGCAGGATCGCGCGTGGCTGCAGGCGATGCTCGACGTCGAGGCCGCCCTGGCGCGCGCGTGCGCGGCCGAGGGACTGATCCCGGCGCACGCGGCGGAGGCGATCGCCGGCGCGGCGCGGGCCGAGCGCTTCGACCTCGCAACGATCGCGCGGGGGGTGGCCGACAGCGCGACGCCGGTGGGCGCGCTGGTCGCCGCGCTGCGCGACGCGGTGGGGGACGAGGCCGCGCCGCACGTCCACGCGGGCGCGACCAGCCAGGACGTGCTCGACACCGCCGTGATGCTCGTCGCCCAGCGGGCGCTGGGGCCCCTGCTGGCCGACGCGGCAGCCGCGGCGGACGCGGCGGCCGCGCTGGCCGACGCGCACCGGACGACGCCGATGGCCGGCCGCACGCTGCTGCAGCAGGCGCTGCCGACGTCCTTCGGCCTGCGCGCGGCGGGCTGGCTGACTGGGCTCGACGAGGCCGGCGCGGCGCTGGCGGCAGTCCGCGAGCGCGGCGTCGCGGTCCAGATGGGCGGGCCGGTC
>JAICJK010000059.1 GCA_025928415.1 Solirubrobacteraceae bacterium
CGGCCCGCGCCGACGCGCACCGACGGCCGCGCGCCGACCACCGGCGTGACGTCGTCGGCCAGCGCGGCGACGGCGCCGACCGCCGCCGCCTCCTGGTCGGCGTGCGCGAGCGTCAGCCCGGCCCGGTAGCGGTGGGCGAGACCGGCTGCGACGTACACCGCATGGCGCCCTGCCGGGGACGCGTCGACTCCGCACAGGATCGTGGCCATGCCGTCCGAGTCTCCCCGCGAGGGCGCCCTCGCGCCATGGACCCTGGGCCCCATCATGGCCGCGCCCCGCGCCCGGCCGGGCCGCGCGGCGATCGGGGACAAGGGCCGGGCGTGCGCGTCGAGGTCTCCTTCTGCATCGTGAACACCGCCCAGCGCGAGCTGCTGCTGCGCTGCCTCGACGCGGTGGCCGCCGAACGCGCGGCGCTGCCCTTCGCGACCGAGGTGCTCGTCCTCGACAACGCGTCGGGGGACGGCTCGGCGGGCGCCGCGCGCAACCACCCGGCCGTGGACGGGCTGATCGTCAACGAGCGGCGCCGCGGGAAGGGCGAGAACGACACGACGCTGCTGCGCCGGGCGGCCGGGCGCTACGCGCTGCTGCTCAACGAGGACTCCGAGCTGCGCCCCGGCGCCACGGCCGCGCTGCGCGCCGCGCTCGAGGAGGACCCGGAGGCCGCCGCGGCGGGCGCGCGGCTCGAGCGCCCGGACGGGCGGCTGCAGGCGTCTGCCTGGCGCTTCCCGACCCCCGCCACCGCGCTCGTCGGCGCGCTGTTCCTGCACCGGCGCTTCACCGTCCAGTCGCGCGGCGAGCGCACGCGCCGCGTGGACTGGGCGCAGTCGGCGGCGCTGCTCGTCAGCACGGAGGCCGCCGCGGAGATCGGCTGGTTCGACCCGCTGTTCTTCGTCTACTCCGACGAGGTCGACTTCTGCCGGCGCCTGCGCGACGCCGGCCGGCGGACCCTGTACGTGCCGGGCGCCGTGGCCGTCCATCACGAGCAGCTCTCGACGGGACCGGTGCCCGAGCGGCGGATCGTCGAGCTGTCGCGCAACCGCGACCGCTACATGCGCAAGCACCACTCGGCCGCGGCCGCCACCGCCGTCCGGCTGCTCACCGCCTGGACCTACGTGCTGCGCTCGGCCGCCGCCCTCGTCCTCCCCGGCCACTCCCCCCGGCGCTACTGGCGCCACGTGACGGCGACGCTGCGCCCCGCCAAGGGCGAGGGCCTGCGCGAGGCGGCCCTCGACTTCAACGCGGCCCCCAGCAAGCGCCTGTAGGGAGCGGGGGAGCGCCACCGACGCGCCGCGGCGGACTGGGCTTGCGGCAAGCGCCTGCAGCGCCGTTCAGGCGTACTCCGCCCAGGTCGTCCCGCCGGCGGGTGAGGGTGGACGGTCGTCGGGCCACAGCTCGACGGCGCGGCCGGCCGCGGCGATCAGCGGTCCCGCGTCGACGTCGACCGTGGTCTCCTCGACGTCCTCCTCGTCCCAGGCGAAGGCGAAGGTCAGCGGGCCCGGGGGCGGCAGCGGCCAGAGCCACATCCGGCCCTGCCAGCGCAGGGGCGAGCCGCCGCCACCGCCGGACGACAGGTGTACGTCGTTGGCCGGGTCCCCCCCGAACGGCCTCCCGCGCCGGCCTCCGAGCAGCACCGCCTTGCGCCCGTCGGCGAACGCCACGCCGAAGCGCGGGGCCCCCTGCTCCCCGAAGAAGGGGATCGAGCGGGGGCTCATCCCGTCCGGGTGTGGCTCGCGCCGGACGACGATCAGCCCGAACGCGAGCCCCTCCGCGTAGGCGAGAGCGTCGGCGATCCACACCGCGAGGCCGTCGCGACGCACGAGCAGCAGGTCGAGCGCGACCGCCGCCGGCAGCACGTTCTCCGGGGCCTGGGACCACGGCGGCGGCCGGTGCGCGGGCGGCCGCGGCGGCTCGGGCGGCGGCGCAGCGTCGAAGAAGCCCACGCGGCCAGCGTCCCACGCCGCCGCGCGCCGGTCCAGCCGCTACCCCGCCCGCCGCGCGACCAGGCCGGCGAGCACGTCGAGGCCCGTCGCCAGCTCGGACACGTCGGCGTGCTCGGCCAGCGTGTGCGCGCCGAGCACCCGCGCCAGCCCGACCGTCAGCGCCGGCAGCCCGGCGCCGAGCGCGGCGTTGGCGTCCGTGGACTGCAGGCTCGGCTCGGCATCCGGCAGGCCCGCCGCGGCGCGCACCGCGAGCAGGTCGGCGAGCAGCGGATGATCGGCGGGCAGCCGGCCGCCCGGGCGGTCGCCGACGACCTCGAGCGCGATCCCGGCGCCCGTCGCGCCCGCCACCGCGGCCACGCGCCGCTCGAGGGCGGCGCGCGCGGCATCCAGGCGAGCGCCGTCGAGGTCGCGCAGGTCGAGCAGCGCCTCGGCCCGCGGGGCGATCGCGTTGACCTGGCCCTCCGAGGCCAGGCCGTTGACGTTCACGGCCTCCACGCCGGGCTCGGCAAGCACCTCGCCGAGCAGCCGGAGCAGCGCATGGGCGGCGCTCGGCGCTCCGCGGTCGGCCCACGAGTGCCCGCCGGGCGCGGTGCACGCGATCCGCACTCGCACGCTCCCGGGCCCGCCCGGGATGACGTCCGCGAGGTCGCCGCCCTCCACCGCGATCAGCTCTTCCACGCCGCCGGCGGCGACCACGGCGCGGGCGCCGCGCAGGTCGCCGAGCCCCTCCTCCGCGACCGTGGCCGCCAGCAGGACAGGACGCCGCAACGCCCCCGCGCCGGCGCCGGTCAGCCGCCGTGCGAGGTGCAGCACGCCGGCCAGGCCGAGGGCGTTGTCGCCGATCCCCGGCCCGTGCAAGAGCTGCCCGTCGCGCCACACCCGGACCTCGTCGAGCCCGGCGAACACGGTGTCGAGGTGCGCGGCGACCGCGAGCGCGGGACCGTCGCCGCCCACGCGGGCCAGGACGTTCCCGGTCGCGTCGCCGCGCGCGTCGAGGCCCAGCGCCGTCAGGCGCCGCGCGACCTCCCGCGCCCGCGCGTCCTCGGCGCCGGTGGGCGCGGGGATCTCGCACAGCGCGATCGCCTCCGCCACGCACGCGGCGGCCTCGTCGGGCGTGGTCGGGGGCGGTACGTCCATGGCGCCCAAGCCTAAGAGGTCGTCGGGCTTGACCACCCGGCACACGGGTACGCCGCGCGGCATGGCCAAGACGGAGACCGGGACGCGGGCCCCCGCGACAGGCGACGGCGAGCCCCGCCGCGACCCGCAGAGCCCGCCTGCCCTGACCGTGCGCTCGTGGCTCGGCGTGCTGCGGCGCTCGGTGCGCGAGTTCAAGGACGACAACCTCACGGACTGGGCGGCCGCGCTGACCTACTACGGCATCCTGGCGCTGTTCCCCGCGATCATCGCCCTCGTGTCGATCCTCGGGCTCGTCGGCCCGTCGGCGACGGACCCGCTGCTCAAGACGCTCGGGACCCTGGCCCCGGGGCCGGCGAACACGATCGTCTCCGGCGCGATCAAGAGCGTCGCCAACAGCCGCGGCGGCGCGGGCATCGCGTTCGTCGCCGGCATCCTCGCCGCGCTGTGGAGCGCCTCGGGCTACGTCGGCGCGTTCGCGCGCGCGTCGAACGCGATCTACGAGGTCGGCGAGGGGCGCCCGATCTGGAAGCTGCGCCCGATGCAGCTCGTGGTCACGGCGCTGATGATCCTGCTGCTGGCCGCGTGCGCGATCGCCGTCGTGATCACCGGCCCCGTGGCCCAGCAGGCGGGCGACCTCGTCGGCGCCGGGTCCACCGCGGTCACGCTCTTCGACATCGTCAAGTGGCCGATCATCGCGCTGGTCGTCGTGGTGATGATCTCGATCCTCTACTTCGCCACCCCGAACGTGAAGCTGCCGGGGTTCCGGTGGCTGACCCCCGGCGGCGTGCTGGCGGTCGTCATCTGGCTGATCGCGTCCGGCCTGTTCGCCATCTACGTCGCGAGCTTCTCGTCCTACAACAAGACGTACGGGACGCTGGGCGGCGTGGTCGCCTTCCTGGTCTGGCTGTGGATCACCAACCTGGCGATCCTGCTCGGGCAGGAGTTCAACTCCGAGCTGGAGCGCGGGCGCGAGCTGGAGCGCGGGATGCCGGCCGAGGACGAGCTGCAGCTCGAGCCCCGCGACACGCGCAAGCTGGACGACTAGGACCGCGCCGCCGCGCGGCGGGCGCGCACCGCGGCGGCGAGGCGGGCGCGCTCGTGCGGGCGCACGAAGCCCGTCACCCACAGCACGGCCGGGATCAGCGCGAGCGCCGCCGCGCGCGACAGCAGGCCGGCCGCGCCGTGGTCGGGCAGCAGCAGCTCGCCGCCCACCGCCACGCCGGCCAGGACGGCGACCAGCAGGCCGAGGCGCCCCCATTCGAACGGCACGGCGAACAGCCGCCGCGTCAGCGCGTGGATGACCGCGAGCAGGACGAGGTAGGCCGCGGCCAGCGCGATCCCGGCGCCGGCGATGCCCAGCGGCGGGATGAGCGTGACCAGCGCGAGCACGTTGACCAGCAGGCCCGCCGCGGCGGCGGGGAAGTTGCGCGTCGTGACCTTCGCCCGGCCGGCGATCGTCACGAACACGAGGTTCAGCCCGTACAGCGCCCAGCCCAGCGCAAGCCAGGGCAGCGCGCGATGCGCGGCGAAGAAGTCCGGGGCGGCCAGCAGGCGCACGACCCAGCGGCCGAGGAGCGTGATCGCCGCGACGCTCACCCCGGTGACCGCCACGTAGGCGGTGGTGACCAGCGCGTACAGCCGCCCGGCCTCCTCGTCGTCGGCGACCGAGTAGGCCAGCGGCGGCCAGGCGGCCTGGAAGCCGCGCACCACGACGATCACCGCGGTGGCGAGCTTGACCGCCACCGCGTAGAGGCCGGCGGCGGCCGGCGACTCGGCCCGCAGCAGGTAGGCGCGGTCGACGACGTTCAGCGTGAAGACCGCGGCCTCGGCCGGGATCGTCGGCGCGCCGAAGCGCAGCAGCGGGCCGAGCGGCAGCGCGGGGCGGATCCCGAGCTTGTCGCGCTCGCGCCACCAGAGCCCGAGCAGCACGATCGTCGAGGCGCCGTAGTTGCCCAGGACGTAGCCGCGCGCGCCGCCGTCCAGCACGACGACGAGGACGACCGTCAGCGCGACCGTGAGGACGACGTTGACCGCGCTGGCCGCGGCGTAGGCCCCGCGCCGCTCCTCGACCCGCAGCAGCGCGTAGGCCACCTCGAGGTTGGTGAACGCCCACAGGCCGAGCAGACCGCAGGCCATCAGCGTCGCGTCGTCGGTCCCGAGCAGCGCGCGCGACAGCGGCCCGGCCGCCGCGAGCCCCGCGAGCGCCGCCGCGGTGCTGGCCAGGCCCACGACTGCGGTGGTCGTGCGTGCCAGGCGCCGGCGGCGCTCCGCGTCGTCGTCGTCGAACCAGAAGCGCACGAACGCCTCGACGATCCCGAGCCGCAGCAGGATCGAGGTGAGGATGATCGCCGTCAGCAGCGTCTCGGCGTAGCCGTAGTCCGCCGGGGACAGGCTGCGGGTGTAGAGCGGCAGCGTGAGGACGGCCAGCGCCGCGGAGAGCACGGCCGCGGCCTGGTAGGCGGCGCCACCGGCCAGCAGGCGCTTCAGGTAGCTCGTCACGGGCCGCGCGGACGCTACCGCCGGGGGCGGCGCCGGGACGCGCCGCCCGCAGCGCGCGCCCGCCGGCGCCCGCGCGGCCCACCGCCTCCTCGCCACCTCTAAGGTCCGCGCTCGTGGATCCCGGCGCCGACCGCCCCCTCTGCGTCCTGCTGCTGCCCCGGGAGCTCGAGCGCTTCATCCTCCGCGACCAGGCCGAGGACCTGCTGCAGGCCACGGGCGTCGTCGCGCTCGACCCGCCGAAGGTCCCCTACGGCGCGCTCGGCCGGCTGCCGCCGCTGCTCGGCGCGCGGATCGCCGCCGCGCAGGCCCGGCGCCTGGTCCGCGCCCTGCGGCGCACCGGCGCCCGCCACCCGCTGCACGGCGGGACGCCCCGCGTCGTCGTCCTGTTCCACCCGCTCCAGTACCCGCTGGCCCGGGCGATCGCGGCGCTGAGCAGCCAGGTGTCCGGTAGCGAGTGCGAGGTCTGGTACGGCCGCTGGGACCGCTACGAGCACGCCTACGACGCCTCCCCGCGCCTGCGCGAGCGCCTGACGGCCCTGCACGAGCAGGCGGCGGAGCGCTCCGCGCTCACCTTCGTGGCCAGCGAGGAGCTCGCGCGCCTGGAGCGCGCCGAGGGCCGCGAGGCCACGCTCGTCCCGCTGGCCGCCGACTCCTTCCCGGCGCCCGAGCTCGACCCCGAGCGCCCGGCGGTCGTCGCCGTCTCGCTCGGGCACTTGGGCTGGCGCACCGACTGGCCCCTGCTGCGCGCCGTCGCCGAGCGGATGCCCGAGCTCGTGCTGCTGCTCGTGGGCGCCTGGCACGACGACGAGGCCAAGGGCGACGAGGACTACGCGGCCTGCCGCGCGGCGCCCAACCTCGTCTGGCTCGGCCCGCGCTCCGACCAGGAGGCGGCGCGGCTGATCCTGACCGCCGACGTGGGGATCGTCCCGTTCAAGGTCGAGCCGTTCAACGACGCCGGGCTGCCCTACCGGATCCTCAAGTACGCCCGTCTCGGCCGGCGCACGGTGTCCCCGGACCTGGCCGGCGTGCGCACCTGGGCCCACGCCGTCACGATCGCGCAGGACGCCGAGGGCTTCGTCGCCGCGCTGCGCGCCCACGCCGGCGCGCGCACCCGGCCGGACCTCGAGCTGCGCGCCTGGGCGCTGCAG
The DNA here is from genome assembly GCA_025928415.1 of Solirubrobacteraceae bacterium. GTDB lineage: Bacteria > Actinomycetota > Thermoleophilia > Solirubrobacterales > Solirubrobacteraceae > Paraconexibacter. The sequence goes on from JAICJK010000059.1 coordinate 6,725, forward strand.
CAGACGGCCTTCGCCCAGGACCGCCCGCTGTGGGACCGCCTGCGGATGCTCGGCGTCAACACCGACGGCCGCTGACGCCGTAGGCCACGAGGAAGCCGTGGCGCGCGCGTGGCGCGCCCCCCGGCAGGCGGTTGGTGCGCCGCGACACGCCGTCCGCCTGCCCGAAGCGCTTGACCGCCTTCTCGTCGCCGGCGACGAAGACGCGCAGGCGCCCGGGCCCCGCGCGGTTGCGCGCCGCGACCGCGCCGGGCGCGTCGAGCTCGAAGCGCAGGTCGGGGACCAGCCGGTAGGTCGGCATCGTGATCGGCCGGCAGCTCCCCGCCGCGGGATCGCGGGCCAGCGCGGCCACGTCGGCATGCGTGCGGTCGATGAAGCGCAGCTCGCCGGCCAGGGCACGGAACGAGCCCAGCTTGACGACCAGGAAGGCCGCGCCCAGGACGGCCGCGGCGATCCCCGCGCGCCCCCACAGCGTCCGCAGCCGCCCCGGCGGCAGCCGCGTCGCCCCGGCGACCGCGTAGCCCGCGGCCAGGCACAGCGCGACGGCGGGGACGGTCAGATAGCGCGGGAGGATCGACAGCCCGGCCAGCCCGCTGCCCGCGAAGGTCAGCGCGCCGGCGCCGAACAGCGCGAGCGGCACGTGCGCCGCGTGGACGGGCGGCAGCGCCCGCGCCCCGACCCCCGGCAGGCGGCGCAGCCAGGGCCCCGGCCGGGTGCGGGCCTCGACCGCGATCAGGGCCAGTCCCGCCAGCCCGGCGGCGAACACCGGCGGGCGGGCGGTGTCGGCCAGGAACGACACGAAGGCCCCGGGGACGTGGCCCAGGCCGCGCTCGCGCTGCAGGTCCTCGGCCAGCGACGAGGTGGCGTGCAGGGAGAACAGCGGGTCGCCGGTCACCACCAGGTCGGTGAGCGCCCACAGCACCGGCCCGGCGAGGGCCAGCGCGAGCAGGTCGCGGCGCCGCCACCCACACCACAGCCAGTAGGCGCCGGCCAGGACCCAGGCCTCGGGCCGCAGCAGCCCGGCGACGGCCAGCAGCGCCGCGACGCTCGCCCCCCGGCGCGGGCGCTCGGCCTCCAGCGCGGCCGCCCACAGGACGGCGGCCAGGAACGGCACGTCGACGTAGGCCCGCGCCGCGTAGAGCAGGAAGGCGAACGACGAGCCGGTCAGCAGCGCCGCCACCAGGCCGGGCCAGAAGCCGAAGCAGGCGCGGCCCACGCGCAGGACCGCCCACACCAGCGCGACGAAGCAGGCGACGCTCACCAGGACGAGTGCGCGGTCGGCCCAGCCGCCGAAGATCAGGTCGAGCAGCGTGCAGGCCGCGAGGAACAGCGGGTGCTCGGTGGGCGCGGCGTAGGCGGTGAACGCCGGCAGGTGCCCGGCGAGGATCTCCCGCCCCCACACGAGGTGGAAGTAGGTGTCGTAGTTGGGGTAGGTCGGGACGAGCAGCGCGGCGAGCAGCGCGGCGAGCACGACCGCCCCGCCGACGGACAGCTCGGCGCCGCGCCCGCGACTTTGCCGCAGCGCGATGTTCGCGAAGCGAACTCGCAATGCCGGCGCCAGCCGGCACGAACTCGCTGTGCTTCGGCGCAGCCGAAGCCCCTTCATGCCGCGACGGCGGCCGGGTCCGGCTCGGGCCGGCGCCGGCGCCGCGGCGGCTCGGCCGCGGCGAGCGCCGCCCCCGCCCCGAGCAGCAGCCACGTCAGCGGGTCCTCGAGGAACGCGGCGTAGGTCATCGTGTGGACCAGCAGCGCGACGAACGCCGCGGCGACCACGACCCGCGCCAGGCGCCGCGAGGCGCCCCGCAGCAGGCGCCACAGGGCGAGCGCGAGCAGCGCCAGGTAGAGCCCGAGCCCGATCACCCCCTGCTCGGCGGCGACGGTCACCGGGATCGTGTGCGACGCGGAGGCCGCGCGCTGATCGGAGGCGTGCCCGTGGCGGCGGTACTCGCGGGCGAAGGACCCCGAGCCCTGGCCCACGACCGGCGCGGCCGTGAACAGGTCCACGCCGCCCTTGATCAGGTCGTAGCGGCCGCTGGTCGCCGCGTCGGCGGACTTGGAGTCCCCGACGTCCAGCCGGACGGCGCCGGGCGCGAGCGCCACGATCGCGACCGCGATCACCGCAGCCACGGCGGCCAGCGCCACCGCCCCGCGCACCGACCAGCGCAGCGCGCCGAGGACGGCCAGCGCGGCCAGCAGCGCCACGAACGAGGACTGCGAGAAGGTCAGCACCAGCCCCGCCCACAGGACGGCCAGCAGCGCCGCGCCGCCCGCGACCACCCCGCGCCGCCGCGCCCACAGCACCGCGCCCGCGATCCCGGCCATCACGAGCGCCAGGAAGCGCCCGTAGATGTTGGGGTCGAAGAACAGCGAGTTGACGCGGAAGTAGGACTCGAACTGGTTGGAGGAGATGACCTTCGGGTTGAGCAGCAGCGACCGCGTCGCGTACTCCACGAAGCCGATCCCGGCGAACACGACGGCCTCGAACGCGACCACGCAGAGCGCGAAGGCGGCCAGCCGGTCCGTCCACGCCACCCTGCGCAGGAGCGCGAACAGCAGCACGAACGGCACGTAGAAGAACACGACGTTCTCCAGCGCGTGGTCGAAGTTCGCCGAGTACGTCGCCTGGACCGCGTAGAGCACCACG
>JAICJK010000403.1 GCA_025928415.1 Solirubrobacteraceae bacterium
GCGGGCGAGGTAGGCGTCGACGAACGCGTCGTCGGCGCCCGCGAGCAGGACCCGGGGCCCGGCGCCGACGTGCAGGGGCAGCGAGCCGCCGAGCTGGAGCGCCATGTTCTGCACCCAGCGGCCGTCGACGCGCTCGATGCAGACGCCCTCGAAGCCCGACCGCACGGTGAGGAAGATCGTCTGTTCGGTCTGCGCGTGCAGCCGCTCCATCACCGGGCGCGCCGCCGCGCGCTCGTCGAAGCGGCCCGGCACGCTGCTGCCCAGGCGGAACAGCTTCAGCCCGAGGCGGTAGGAGCCCCGGCGGGACCCCGGCTCGACGTAGCCGACCGCGCGCAGGCCGTCGAGCAGGCGGTGCACGCTGCTGCGCGGCTCCCCGAGCGCCTCGGCCAGGCGCGCGCCCGAGAGCTCTCCGTCGCGGGCCAGGCAGTCGAGCAGCGCGGCCGCCTTGTCGAGGAGCTGGACGTGGCCCTGGCCTGCGGCCCGCGCCGCGCTCTCGCTGCCGGTGGTGTCCACGCGCGCATTGTCGTGCATCGGCGCCGCACCACGGCCGCGAGCGGGACCCGGGCAGCGGCGGGATAACCTTGCCCGCTCCCCGTGAGCAGCGATCCCTCCCCTCCCCCCGCCCCGCCGGCCGCGCCCCCGCCGCCCGCTGCGGCCCCGCCCGCGACCTGCGACCTCGTCGTCGTCGGCGCCGGGCTCGTGGGCCTGGCCACCGCGCGGGAGCTGCTCGCGCGCCGCCCGGGATTGCGCACCGTGGTGCTCGAGAGGGAGCCGGCGATCGCCGCGCACCAGAGCAGCCACAACAGCGGCGTCGTCCACTCCGGCATCTACTACGCCCCGGGATCGCTCAAGGCGCGCCTGGCCGTCGCCGGCGCCCGGGACCTGTACGCCTACTGCGAGCAGCGCGGCATCCGCCACGAGCGCTGCGGGAAGCTCATCCTCGCGACGGCCGAGCGCGACCTCGCGCCGCTCGCCGAGCTCGAGCGCCGCGGCCGCGCCAACGGCGTCCCGCGCCTGCGGCGGATCGAGGCGCACGAGATCGCGCGCTACGAGCCCCACGCGCACGGGATCGCCGCGCTGCACTCGCCGGAGACCGGGATCGCCGACTTCCCCGCGGTGGCGCAGGCGCTCGCGGACGACGTGCTGGAGGCGGGCGGCAGCATCGTCACCGGGTGCGCGGTCGGCCGGGTCAGCGCGCAGGACGGGCGGGTGACGCTCGAGCACGCCGCGGGCCGCACGGTCGCGCGGCGCGCGGTGTTCTGCGCCGGCGCCTGGGCCGACGACTTCGCCGGTGCGCGGGCGCCCGGGCCGAGCCTGAGGATCATCCCGTTCCGCGGCGCCTACCGGACGGTGCGCCCCGAGGCCGCCCACCTCGTCCGCGGCCAGATCTACCCGGTCCCCGACCCGGAGCTGCCGTTCCTCGGCGTGCACCTCAGCCGCGGCATCGACGGCAGCGTGCACGCGGGCCCCACGGCCCTGATGGTCGCCGCCCGCGACGCGTACCGCCTGCGCCGGGTCGTCCCGCGCGACCTGCTGGCCACGCTCGCCTGGCCCGGGACCTGGCGCATGGCGCGCCAGTGGTGGCGCACCGGGCTGGTCGAGCTGCGCAACGCGGTCAGCGACCGGGCGGTGGCGGCCGCGGTGGCGCGCCTGGTGCCCGCGATCGGCCACGCGGACCTGGGGCCGGGGCCGGCCGGCGTCCGGGCGCAGGCGGTCGGCCGCGACGGCGCGCTGATCGACGACTTCGTCGTGTCCGGCGACGGGCCGGCGCTGCACGTCCGCAACGCGCCGTCCCCGGCGGCCACGTCGGCGCTCGCGCTCGCGCGGCTGATCGCCGACCGCGCCGAGGAGCAGTTCGGGCTCGAGCCGACCCGCGGGTGAACAGCGCTCAGGGGACGAGCACGAGCTTGCGCCGCGGGCCCGCCCGCTGACGGGCCCACGCCGCCTCCACGTCGCCCAGCGGCACGCGCTCGACCAGCACCCGCAGCTCCGAGCGGAGGGCATGGCCGGCCATCCGCCCGAACGCCTCGCGCCGGACCGCGTCCGGGACGGCGAACCCCGTGTGCCCGAGGACGGCGAGCGACGACCCGCGCAACACGGCGCCCGGCAGCGTGACCTCCGCGCCCGCGGCCTGTCCGAGGTGCACGATCCGCGCGCCTCGCGACGCGGCGCGCATCGCGGCGAGCACCGGCGCGCCCCAGAGCGGGTCGACCACGACGTCGATGCGGCCGCCCGCCGCCTCGCGCAGCGCCGCCGGCAGCGCGTCGCCGTGCGCCTCGAGCCCGACCGCGGCGTCGGCGCCGAGCTCGCGGCCGAGCGCGAGCCCCTCCTCCGAGCGGGCCGCGGCCACCACGCGCCCGGCGCCGAGCAGGCGGGCGGCCTGCACGGCGATCTGCCCGACGGCCCCCGAGGCGCCGAGGACGAGCACGTGCTCGCCGGGCTGCAGCGCCGCCCGCCAGCTCAGCGCCAGCCAGCCGGCGAGCCCGGAGATCCCGAGGCCGATCGCGAGGGCCTCGTCGAGGCCGTCCGGCAGCTCGATCGCGAGGTCGCGCTCGACGACGGCGCGGGCGGCCATCGACCCGTGCGGCGCGACGGTGGCGTCGAAGTACACGCGCCGCCCGTCGAGCACCCCGACCCCTTCCAGGCCGGGTACCGACGGCAGTGGCGGCGGCCCGTCGCGGAACGCCCCGGCCGCGATCGCCACGTCGATCGGGTTCAGCCCCGCCGCGAGCACCTCGACGACCGCCTGGCCGTCGCCCGCCACCGGCTCGGGCCGCTCGCCCGGGCGCGGGACGCCCAGCTCGGCGAGGACCGCGGCCCTCACGCCGCGCGCCGGCGCTCGGCGCGGTCGTCGGGACGGTCGGAGCAGCGCGCCATCGTGCGCCGAGCCTAGATGATCGATTCCACGGGATCGTGGTGTTCGCACGTGCTTCCGTGGGCAGGGCGTGACTGCGATGAGGACCTTCCCCGGCACCGAAGGAGGCGACGCCTGATGCGAGCCGCCCTGATGGTCGTGGCCGAGCGCGGCGACGCGGCGGTCGAGCGGATCCGCGTCCCCCACTACGAGGCCATCCCGCCGGCGCAGCCGATGTCCTTCGAGTACGTCAAGGCCGACGGCGGTCCGGCGCCGGTGCGCGCGTACATCGACGAGCTGCTGCCCGACATCCTGGAGGGCGACATCGAGCCGGGTCGCGTATTCGACCGCACGGTCGATCCGGACGGGGTACCGGACGGCTACCGCGCGATGGCCGACCGCGAGTCGACCAAGGTCCTGGTCACGCCCTGACCGGAGATCGCAGACATATCTTCATCACCGGTTCCGCGGACGGCCTGGGCC
>JAICJK010000201.1 GCA_025928415.1 Solirubrobacteraceae bacterium
GCCTCGGGGGCGATCAGCCCGGCGCCCGAGAGGCCCTCGGCGACCGGCGCGAACAGCGCGGGCGGGACCTCGAGGTAGAAGACCGGGCTGCGGACCTCGCCGGCGGCCTCCTTGACGCGCGCGTAGGTCGCCGCGTCCCCGAAGTCCCCGCTGACGTAGGACAGGCGGCCGGCCAGCCGCCCAAAGACCTGCTCGTCGACGGTCTCTCCTGTGGCGGCGATCGCCTCGCGTGCGTGGTCGCGCAGGCGCTCGACGCTCCACGGCTCGATCGCCACGCCGACGATCGGGCACTCGAGCAGCCCGCGGCGCTCGAGCCGGTACAGCGAGCGCAGCGTCATCTTGCGGGCGAGGTCGCCGGTGATCCCGAAGATCACGAGCGCGTCGGCCGCGCGCGCGCGCTCGGTGCTGTGCTCCTTGAGCGGGTCGCGGCCCGCCATCAGCCGAGCCGGATCTCGATGCCGTCGACGGAGTCGTCGAAGGCGATGTGCCCCTGCGCGCGCAGCGCGTCGGGCAGCGGGGCGTCGTAGCTCCACGCGGCGTCCGGCAGCCCGGCGATCGTCCAGTAGGTCGCCTCGCCCTTGTAGGGGCAGATCGTGCGCTTGCCGCTGCCCGGCGCGATCGCCGCGGGTTCCACGTCGGCCGGCGGGACGTAGGCGCGGACCGGCAGCCCGGTCTCGAACACGAGCACCGGGCGCTCGCTGCGCGCGACGACATCGCCCTGGGCGCGGACCTCGACGGGACGGCTGGAGACGTGCGCGTCGACGCGGTGGAAGGGATCCTTGAAGTGGCCGAGCACGCGATCCTCCTCCACCAGCCACGCGTCGACGCGGTCGGGGTACAGCGCGCCGAAGCCCGCGAGGAACGGGGTCTCGGGCAGCGGCGCCTCGTAGGCCCACAGCGCGTCCTCGACGGTGCGCCCGCCGGCGGTCAGCGACCAGTAGGAGGCGTCGCCCTTGAACGGGCAGTGGGTCGTCGTGGCGGTCTTCGTGAACAGGTCCATCCGCAGGTCGCCGAGCGGCACGTACAGGCGGGGCGGGATGTTCGACTCGAACAGGAGCTGGCCGCCGACGGTGTCGAGCACGACCTCGTCGCCGGCGATCGCGCGGAACCGCCGCGGGTCGGGCTGGAAGAGGATCTGGTGGGCCGGCGCCGCGTCGAGGCTGAAGTTGCGCTGCGCGGTCGTGGTGGCGGCGAAGGGGCCCGTGCCGAGGGTGAGGGACATGCCCTGGGTCTAGCAGACGCGGCCCTCAGGCCAGCGCGTAGACCGACCAGCGGTCCGGGATGCCCTTCAGCTCGTGCTCCCCGCGGTGGGCGAAGGTCAGCTCGCTGCCGATGACGAGGTCGCGGACGGTGCGGGAGACGAGGATCTCGCCGGCCCGCGCGATGCCCATGATGCGGGCGGCCAGGTGGACGGCGATGCCGGCGATGCGGTCGCTGGTGCGCTCGACTTCGCCGGCATGCAGGCCGCTGCGCAGCTCGAGCCCGAGCTCGCGGGCGTCGGCGACCAGCCGCTCGGCACAGCGCACGCCGTCGCCCGGGCCGGGGAAGATCGCCACCAGGCCGTCGCCCGTCGTCTCGATGGTCTCGCCGCCGTGCAGCGCGACGGCCGCGCGGGCGGTGACCAGATGGCGGTCCAGGACGTCGGCCCACGCCCGGTCGCCGGCCCGCGCCGCCCGCTCGGTCGAGCTGACGAGGTCGGTGAACAGCACCGTGGCGAGCACGCGGCCGCCCGCGGGCGCCGCCGCGTGGGCGGGCGTCCGCGCGCGGAGGGCGCGCGCGAGGCGCCTCACCCGCGTGGGCCGCCCGCCGCGCGCGACGGCGCGGGCGGTCATGCGGGCTGGGGGTCCGGCCTCAGGATCACCGTGTCGGCGATCGGGATGATCTCGTCGACGGGCAGGTCGGCCCGCGAGGCGTGCCGGTGGATGGCCTCGGAGCTGCTCGCCTCGTAGATGCAGACCGTGCCGACCGAGCCGCCGTCCTCCTCGAGGACGTAGCTGCGGATCCAGCGGACGTCGCCGGGCATCTGCTCGTCGGCGACCTGGCTCGACCGCGCCGCGGCCCGCTCGAGCTCCGCCGGGGAGGTCCAGCCGCTGCGCCGGAGGATCACGTACTGCTGCATGGTTCGTCGCTCCTGTTCGTGTGTGTGCGGCCGCCGTGGGGGCGCAGTGCCCCCGGGGAGCATCGTGCAGCATGGTCCGTCGACTGACAAGCGGACGATGGTCGCAGGGAGGGGGTACGGGTAGCCGCCCGTCCGCTCCCCGTACCGTGAGGGGACACGAACGGCAAACGCGAGCGGCGGTACGGAGGTCTCGGATGGGTCAGAACGGCAGTGCGCGGGCGGGAGGCGATGCGGCGGCTGCGCTCCTGCGCGCGGCGATCATCGGGGCGGGCCCGAGCGGCTTCTACGCGGCTGCGCAGCTCCTCGCTGTCGCCGAGCCCGAGTTCGCCGTCGACCTGTTCGACCGGCTGCCCACGCCGTACGGCCTCGTGCGCGCCGGCGTCGCGCCCGACCACCCGAAGATCAAGTCGGTCACGCGCGCCTACGACAAGACCGCCCGCCACCCGCGCTTCCGCTTCTTCGGCCACGTCGAGCTGGGGACCGACATCACGCGCGAGGACCTGCTCGAGCGCTACCACGTGGTGCTCTACGCCGTGGGCACCGCGACCGACAAGCGCCTCGGCATCCCCGGCGAGGACCTGCGCGGGTCGCACGCGGCCACGGAGTTCGTCGCCTGGTACAACGGCCACCCGGACCACACGGGCCTCGAGTTCGACCTGCGCGCCAGCCACGCCGTCGTGGTCGGCAACGGCAACGTGGCGATGGACGTCGCGCGCATGCTGGCCCTGGCGCCCACCGAGCTGGAGGCGACCGACGTCGCCGACCACGCGCTCGAGGCGCTCCGCGCGTCGGGGGTGCGCGACATCACGCTGCTCGGCCGCCGCGGGCCCGCCCAGGTCGCGTTCACCAACCCCGAGCTGCTCGAGATGGGCGAGCTCGAGCGGGCCGACCTCGAGGTCGCAGGCGGCGAGCTGGACGACCTCAGCGCCGCGTGGCTGGCCGACCAGGACCGGACCGCGCACCGCAACGTCGAGATCCTCCAGGAGTACGCCCGGCGCCCGCGGAGCGGCAAGCCGATCACCGTCCGCTTCCGCTTTCTCGCCTCGCCCGTCGAGCTGCTGGGCGACGAGGAAGGCCGCGTGCGCGGCGTCCGGATCGAGCGCAACGCGATCGCCGCCCGCGAGGACGGCACGCTCGCCGCCCGCGGCACCGGCACGTTCGAGGAGCTGCCCGCCCAGCTCGTCTTCCGCTCGATCGGCTACCGCGGCGTGCCGCTGCCGGGCATCCCGTTCGACGCCGACCGCGGGCTGATCCGCAACGCCGGCGGGCGCGTCTGCGGCGAGGCCGGGGGCGTGGGGGATGTCTATCCCGGCGAGTACGTGACGGGCTGGATCAAGCGCGGGCCGTCCGGCGTCATCGGGACCAACAAGAAGGACTCGCAGGACACCATCGGCCGGATCCTCGAGGACGCGGGCGCCGGCCGCCTGAACGCGCCGTCGCGCGACGACGTCGAGGAGCTCGTCGCCGAGCGCGCCGAGCACGCCGTCACCTGGATGGGCTGGGAGGCCATCGACGCCGTCGAGCGCGCCGCGGGCGAGCCGAACGGCCGGCCCCGGGTCAAGCTCGCGGCCTGGGAGGCCCTGCGCGACGCGGCGCGCACGCGCGCCTGAGCAGCGGCGCGGGCGGGCCGGGCCTCCGCGGCGGACGCGGCCCGGTTCGGCGCCCCGGAGCCGGGTACCGCGCCGCCGTGCCCGACTCACCGCCCGTGACCATCGCGCTGCGCCCCATCGGCTCGCCGCTGACGATCGGCATGTCCGGGCTGGCGGTGGCCTCGGTCGTGCAGAGCGGCCTCGACCTCGGCTGGATCGCCAAGGACGAGACGCGGAACGCCGGCCTGATCCTGATCGCGGTCCCGTTCGTCCTGCAGGTCATCGCCTGCGTCTTCGCCTATCTGGCCCGCGACGGAGCGCTCGGCGCCTGCGTCGGCCTGCTGGCGGGCACCTGGCTCGCGATGGGGCTGGTGCATCTCGTGTCGCCCGCCCAGGCCCACAGCGGCGCGCTCGGCCTGCTGCTGATCTCCGCCGGCGGCCTGCTGGCGCTCTCGGCCTCGGCCGTCGCGCTGGCCAAGCTCCTGCCCGCGGCCGTCATCGCCCTGAGCGCGCTGCGGTTCGTGCTCGCCGGCATCGACCAGCTCTCGCCGAGCAGCTTCCTGGTGCACGCGGCGGGCATCGCGGGGCTCGTCGTGGCCGGGTTCGCGGCCTACACGGTGCTCGCGTTCGAGCTCGAGGGCCAGCAGCGGCGGCCGGTCCTCCCGACGTTCCGCCGGGCGCGGGGGCGGGCCGCGCTCCAAGGCGGCGTCGCCGAGAAGGTCGACGCCGCGCTCAGCGAGGCCGGGCTGCGCCGGACGACCTGACGGGTGGAGCTCCTGGACGCCGCGAGCTAGTGTCCCGAGTCAGAAGTTCGCTGGCAGTCTCCGGGCGTCTGACCGCGCCTGCCCTCCGGCGGCGACCAGCCGAGTACGCCAGTACGAGGCAGGCCGCCGCCGAAGGCCGTCGCACGGCCAGCCATCCCGCAGACTGCGACCGAACTTACGACTCGCGACACTAGTGCGCGACGCCCTGCTCGGCCATCGCCGCGTCGACCGCGGCGTCCCACGTGCCGGCGATCTTCTCCGACGCCATGCGCTCCTCGCCGAGGATGCGCTGGGCCAGCATCGCGGTCTCGCCGTCCCCGGCCCGCTGCGCGGTGCGCATGAGCAGCTCGTAGGCGCCCATCTCCAGGGCCTCGAAGGCGTAGGCGAAGCCGGCGATCTTCACCGGGCTGTCGGGCTGGGCCTTGAAGAACGTGCCCATGTTCAGCGCGCCCGCGCGCAGCGCGCCGGCCTGGAAGCGCCCGGGGCCGGAGCCGAGCGCCGACAGCCGCTCGTCGACCAGCCGCTGGTGTTCGGAGGTCTGCTCGAGGTGCTCGCGGAAGACCGCGGCCAGCGCGTCGAAGCCGGCGATCGCCGGCCCGGCCTCCAGCAGCTGCATGGCCTGGGCCTCGAGCGCGTGGGCGTCGCGCAGGTACTTGACGATGTCCTTGGCCAAGTCCTCCGCGCCCTTCTCGCGCAGCGCGGCGTCCACCGCGCGGTCCCAGCGCTCGGCGATGCGGTCGGCCATCGCCCGCTCGTCGGCGCCGATCCGCTCGGCCATCACCCGGACCGGTTCGCCGCCGGCGCGCTCGGCGATGCGCCGCAGCAGCTCGTAGGCGGCGAGCTCCATGTGCTCGTAGGAGAACGCGTGCGCGGCGAGCTTGCCCGGCGTGTCCGGGTTGACCTTCGCGAACAGCACCATGCCCCAGCCGCCGAGGCGGCCCGCGACGTCCTTGATCGCCGACGGCTTGGCGCCGCGCGCCTCGAGCTGCTCGCGGA
>JAICJK010000232.1 GCA_025928415.1 Solirubrobacteraceae bacterium
GGCAGCCCGCCCCGCTGGCGCACCACGTGGGTGCCGACGGTCAGCCCCGTCAGCAGCAGGCCGACGCCGTAGGCGGCGACCCGGCCCGTGCGGCGCTTGGACTTCAGGACGTTGATGCGCGGCAGCTTGACCGCGACGACCGGCGAGGCGGTGGCGTAGGAGCGGTAGGCCTTCACGGGCCGGCCGTCCAGCGTGCCGGTCATCTTCGCGCCCTTGTACGCGTGCCTGGCGCAGGACCTGAGCTGCGCGCTCGTGCTGCCGTGCAGCGGCTTGCGCTGCAGCGTCGAGCACTCGGCCGCGAGGCCGTTGAGGTACACGGGCTGGCCGACCGGGATCGTGCAGGCGTCCAACTCGCCGCCGCCGTCCGCGTTGCGCCCGCCGATCAGGACGGCGACGCCGTCCACCTCGCGGCAGATCGAGACGTCGGGGGGCCGGTTGAGCCGCAGCTGCCACCACGCGCCGAGCCACTGCGCGTAGGTCCGGCCCGCGACCTTCCCGCCCTTCGGCACGATCGTCGCGCCGGAGGCCGCCTGCCCCGGACCGGACGGGGCGAGCAGCAGCGCGCCGAGGGCGATGGCGAGCACGAGCGGGCGACGGGACCGGCGCAGCACGGGAGGCGAGCAAGGTACCCGCCGCCGCCTCGTGCTGTCGAGGATGAACCGTGCCCCGGTCAGTCCACCCAGTCCAGCGTGCGCTGCACGGCCTTCTTCCAGCGGCGATAGCCCTCCTCGCGCTCGGCCGCGCCCATCCGCGGCTCCCAGCGCCTGCCCTCCGCCCAGCGCGCGCGCAGCTCGTCCAGGCCGTCCCAGAAGCCGGTCGCCAGCCCGGCGGCGTACGCCGCGCCGAGCGCCGTGGTCTCGGTCACCTCGGGCCGGATGACCGGCACGCCGAGCACGTCGGCCTGGAACTGCATGAGCAGCGCGTTGGCCGTCATCCCGCCGTCGACCTTGAGGCTGGTGAACGGGACGTCCGCGGCGGCGGCCGCCGCGTCGACCACCTCGCGGCTCTGCCAGGCCGTGGCCTCCAGCGCGGCGCGGGCGATGTGGCCCTTGGAGGCGTAGGCCGTCAGCCCCGCGATGATCCCGCGCGCGTCGTCGCGCCAGTAGGGCGCGAACAGCCCGGAGAAGGCAGGGACGAAGTACACGCCGCCGTTGTCGTCCACCGTCCGCGCGAGATCCTCGACCTCCGCGGCGCTGTCGATGATCCCCAGCCGGTCGCGCAGCCACTGCACGAGCGCGCCGGTCACGGCGATCGACCCCTCCAGCACGTAGCTCGCGGGCGCGTCGCCGAGCTTGTAGGCCACGCTGGTCAGCAGCTCGCGCGACTGCACGACCTCCTCGCCGGTGTGCACCAGCAGGAAGCTGCCCGTGCCGTACGTGTTCTTCGCCGAGCCGGCCTCGAAGCAGGTCTGGCCGAACAGGGCCGCCTGCTGGTCGCCGAGGATGCCGGCGACCGGGACGCCGCCGACCGCGGTGCCCGCGACCTCGCCGTAGGCCTCGCTCGAGGAGCGGATCTCCGGCAGCAGCGCGCGGGGGATCCCCATCAGGTCCAGGCTCGGCTGGTGCCAGTCGAGCGTCCGCAGGTCCATCAGCAGCGTGCGGCTCGCGTTGGTCACGTCGGTGGCGTGCACGCCGCCGCGGCGCCCGCCCGTGAGGTTCCACAGCACCCAGGTGTCCATGGTCCCGAAGGCCAGCTCGCCGCGCTCGGCGCGCGCCTGGAGGCCGTCGCCGTGGTCGAGGATCCAGCGGATCTTCGGCCCGGAGAAGTAGGTCGACAGCGGCAGCCCGACGCGGTCGCGCAGCCGGTCGGCGCCGCGGTCGCCCGCCAGCTCGCGCACCAGCGCGTCGGTGCGCGTGTCCTGCCAGACGATCGCGTTGTGCACCGGCTCCCCGGTCTCCCGGTCCCACAGCACGGTGGTCTCGCGCTGGTTGGTGATGCCGATCGCCGCGAGGTCGGACGCCTCGAAGTCCGAGCTGGCCATCGCGCCGCCGATGACCTCGCGGGTGCGGCGCCAGACCTCCGTGGCGTCGTGCTCCACCCAGCCGGCCCGCGGCGTGATCTGCTCGTGCTCGCGCTGGTCGGCGGCCCGTATGCGCCCGTCGCGGTCGAAGACGATGAAGCGGGAGCTCGTGGTCCCCTGGTCGATGGCGGCGATGTGGTCGGCCATGTGCGCGAGCGCGGGCGCGCGCTGCGCGGCCGGCCCGGGCGAGCCTAACGACCTGATAGGAACCGGCCATGCGCGCTCCCGCCCTGCTCGCCGTCCTCGGCGCCGCCGCCCTCGTCCTCCTCGCGCCGGCCGCCGGGGCGGCGCCGGCGAGCGCCGCCGCGGCCGTCACCCCCGAGCGGGCCTCGGCGCTCGGCCGCGAGGCCTACCTCTACGGCTTCCCGCTGCTCGAGTTCCTGCGCGTGCGGGCCACCGCGACGAGCGTCCGCTGCCCGGACGCCCACGGCGACGCGCCGGTCAACGCGTTCAGCACCGCCACGCGGTTCGCCACCCCGGCCAACCGCACGATCGTCGCGCCCAACGTCGACACCCTGTACTCGATCGCGCACCTCGACCTCGGCAAGGGGCCCGTGGTCCTCAGCCACCCGTCGATGGGGCATCGCTACTTCGTCTTCCAGCTCCTCGACCCCTACACGAACACGATCGGCTACGTCGGGTCCCGCACCACCGGGTCGAAGGCCGGGCGCTTCGCGATCACCTGGCCGGGGCACCGCGGCCGCCGGGTGCCCCACGCGCGGGTCGTCCGGTCGCCCTCGCGGCGCGTGTGGATCATCGGGCGCACGCTCGCCGGGAACCTGGCCGACCAGCACCGGGCGCTGCGCGCGATGCGCCGCTACACGCTGACCCCGCCCGGGGGACGGCGGCACTTCGCCGCGCACTGCCGCCCCGGCCACCCGCACAAGGCGGCGACGCCCACCGGCCTGGCCTTCCTCGACGCGCTCGGCACGGCGCTGCGGCGCAACCCCCCGCCTGCCCGCGACCGCTCCGTGCTGGCCCGCCTGGCGAAGGTCGGCGTCGGCCCGGGCAAGCGGCCCGAGCGCGCGGGCCTGCCGCCGGCCGTCCTCGACGCGCTGGTCGCCGCGGTGAACAGCACCGCGGCGGCGCTGCCCGCGGTGGCGACGTCGACGCTGACCCAGGGCGCGGTGGCCAACCACGGCTGGGCGATCCCGCGGCGCGACATCGGCGACTACGGGACCGACTACACCTATCGCGCGGGTGTCGCGACGCTCGGGCTGGGCGCCAACACGCGCGAGGAGGCGATGTACCCCACGGCGCTGGCCGACGCGACCGGGCAGCCGCTGGACGGATCCAAGCGCTACCGCCTGACCTTCGCCCGGGGCCAGGAGCCGCCGGCCAGGGCGTTCTGGTCGCTGACGCTCTACGACGCGCAGGGCTACCTGGTCGCCAACTCCCAGCGGCGCTACGCGATCGGCGACAGCCACCCGCCGCTCGTGCGCAAGCCGGACGGCAGCGTCGTGGTCGTCCTGCAGGGCACGAAGCCCACGGAGGCGGGGGTCAACTGGCTGCCGACGCCGCCCGGTCAGTTCCGGCTGAACCTGCGGCTCTACCGGCCCACGGCCGCGGCGCTGGGCGGGACGTGGCAGCCGCCGCCGGTGCAGCCCGTGGCCCCGTAGCGGCGACGTGGCGACCTCCCGGCGCCGGTTCCCGGATGATGGGGCCATGGATCCCGTGCGCCTGCTCCGCCCCGTCGCCCTCGTCGAGGCGACGACCTTCCTCGCCCTGCTCGTCGCGTCGGTCATCAAGCACTCCGGCGACGGCGCGACCGGCGTCGCGATCCTCGGGCCGATCCACGGCGTGCTGTTCCTGGCCTACGTCTTCCTCGCCTTCGCCGCGCGCGAGCCCGAGGGCTGGAGCCCCCTGACGACCGTGCTCGTCCTCATCGGCGCGGTCCTGCCGTTCGGCGGCTACGTGGTCGACGCGACGATCCTGCGCCGGCGGCCCGCCACGGCGTAGCGTCCGCCAGCAGCGCCACGACGGCCAGCGGCAGGACCAGCACCGCGGCCAGCGACGCGGTCTGCGCGATCGCGTCGCCGGCGCCGAAACCGTCGAGGTGCGCGACGTGCCAGGCGAGGTGCAGCACGCTGAACAGCGACCAGGCCAGGCACAGCGGCACTGCGAGCTCCCGTGCGGGACGCCGGGCCGCCCAGGCGAACAGCACCGCGAACGCGAGGTAGAAGGCGCCGACGTCGGCGGTCAGGTGCGCGCTGTAGGGCGGCACCCTGTCCACCCAGTGCGCCACGCCGGGGAAGCCGTCGTAGAACCCGCGCGGCGCGACGGTCGCCCACACGCCGGGGACCGCCGCGCCGAGCGCGAGCCAGGCCAGCAGGACGCGGACGGCGGTGGCGCGGGTCACGACGTCGCCTCCAGCGGCGGGACATGACCGAGCTTGTCCGGATTGCGGACGATGTCGATGGCGGCGATCCGTCCGCGATCCACGGTGAAGGCGACGACGGACCGCTCGCCGTCCCACTCGGCCACCAGCCCGGGCAGGCCGTTGACGGCCACCAGCGCGGCGCGCCCTCCGGCCCCCGCCTTGCGAGTGATCGCGATCAGCGCCCGGGCGACGCGGTCCGCGCCGTGCAGCGGGTGGCGCGCGGCGCTGACGCGCCCGCCGCCGTCCGCCCGCATGGTCACCTCGGGGTCCAGCAGCGCGACCAGCCCGCCGACGTCGCCGTCGGCGGCCGCGGCGGCGAACGCCGTGACGAGCTCGCGCTGCTCGTCCGCGGTGGCGGGGAAGCGGGGCCGCCCGGCCTCGACGTGGCGCCGCGCGCGGGAGGCGAGCTGCCGCGCCGCCTGCGGCGTGCGCCCGACGGCCTCGGCGACCTCGGCGAACGAGTGGCCGAAGACGTCGTGCAGGACGAAC
>JAICJK010000375.1 GCA_025928415.1 Solirubrobacteraceae bacterium
GCCGCCAGCGGCGGGGTCGCGGCCCCGAGCGCCGCGCAGGCCTCCCCGATCGCCTCCTCCGCGCCCGCCGTCAGGGCCACCGTGCGCCCGGCGAGCAGCCCGGGCCGCAGGAGCGCGGTCGCCATGGTGTCCATCCGCGGGCAGGCTACCGGCCGCAACCTGGGCGCGCGGGTCGCGTTGGGAGACGAGATGCGTCCCTCCCGCCTCGCGCCGCTCGCGGCCGCCCTGGCCTGCGCCGCGCTGCCCGCCGTCGCGCAGGCGCGCTCGGTGGCGGTGGCCGGCGGCGACGCCGTAGCGACCCTGACCGACGTGACCACGAACCGCGTGGTGGCCCGGCTGCCGGTCGGGGGACGCGCCCGCGCGGTGGCGGTCTCGCGCGACGGCACGCGGGCCTGGTTCGCGGCGGGCGCCACGGTGGCCGGGGTCGACCTTGCCGCCAACGCCGTCGTGGCCACGGTCCCGCTCGCCGGCACGGCGACCTCGATCGCCGTCTCCCCGGACGGCGCGCGGGTCTACGCCGCGCGCCGGGGCGCCGTCGACGTCGTCGACACCGCGGCGGCGCGGGTCGCCGGGACGATCCGCCTCGGCCGGCGCGACCGCGGCCCGCTGGCGGTCTCCGCCGACGGCACCCGCGCGGTCGTGGTCCTCGATGCCCGGCGCGTGGCGGTCCTCGACCTCGTCCGCGGCCGGGTGCTGCGCCACGTCCGCCTGGCGGGCGCGACCGGCGTCGCCTTCGGCCCCTCCGGGCGCCTGGCGCGCGTGCTCACCGTGTCCGGGCGGTCGCGGACGGCGCGGCTGGTGACCGTCGATGCCGCCGACGGGCACGTCGGCCTGGCGATCAGGCTGCGCCGCGGCGTCGGCGGCGGCGTGGCGATCAGCGCGAACGGCCGCCTCGCGGTCGCGGGCGCGGCGGCGGGCAGCCGGGTGACGTCGATCGTCGACCTGCACGCCCACCGCGAGCGCGCGCGGGTGGCCACCGGCCGCGGCCCCGGCTTCCCGGCCACGTCCCCCGACGGCACCCGGATCTATGTCGCCGACCGCGGCTCGGGCACCGTCTCGGTGGTCAGCCAGCTCTCGTTCCGCCGGTTGACCGTCCAGCGCCTGCAGAGGGGCGCGCGGCCCGTCGGCGTGGCGGTGCAGCCGGGCCTGGCCGTGCGCACCGGCACCGAGGGCCCGGACCGCATCTCGGGCACGCGCGGGGACGACCGGCTCGTCGGGCTGGGCGGCGACGACGTGCTGTCCGGCGGCCGCCGCTCCGACGTGCTGGAGGGCGACGCGGGGAACGACCGGCTCGGCGGCGGGTTGGGCAACGACGCGCTGGACGGCGGGGACGGCGACGACCGCCTGAGCGGCGGGGCCGGCAACGACGGCCTGCTCGGCGGGGCGGGCGCCGACGCGCTGTTCGGCGGCACGGGCAACGACCGGCTCGACGGCGGGCCCGACGGCGACTACCTCGACGGCGGCGACGGCGACGACTCGATCCTGGGCGGCGAGGGCGACGACCGGATCGACGAGCGCGGCTTCGGCAACGACGTCCTGCTCGACGGCGGCCCCGGCAACGACTACGTCAACGGCGGCCGCGGCTCGGACCGCTCGATCCTCGGCCGCGACGGCGACGACCAGCTCTTCGGCGGCCCCGGGAGCGAGACGATCGACGGCGGGACCGGGAACGACCTGCTCGACGGCGGCACGGGCGGGGACCGCCTCTACGGCCGCGACGGCGACGACGTGCTCAACGGCGACGCGGGCCGCGACACGCTGTCCGGCAGCACCGGCGCCGACCGCCTCGACGGCGGCTCGGGCGACGACCGGCTGTCGGGCGGCGACGGCCCCGACGAGATCGTCGCCGGGCCGGGCGCCGACACCGTCTCCGGCGGCCGCGGGGCCGACGCGATCCGCGTCGCCGACGGCGACGCCGACGTCGTGGACTGCGGCTCGGGCCGCGACACGGTCTACGTCGAGGCCGACGCCCCGCACCGCGACGCCCTGCGCCACTGCGAGATCGTCGTCGCGGTGCCGGCCGAGCCGGCGACGGACGCGCCGCCGACCACCAACGTCATCCACGGGACCGCGGGCGGCGACGTGCTCGTCGGGACGGCCGGCCCCGACACGATGCTCGGCGCCGACGGGGCCGACGAGCTGTTCGGCAACGACGGCGACGACTACGTCGACGGCGAGAACGGCAACGACCTCCTGCACGGCGGCCCGGGCGACGACTCGATGCACGGCCGCAACGACGACGACGTCATCCTCGGCAACGAGGGCGACGACCAGATCACCGGCGATCGCGGCAACGACCGGATCGACGGCGGCCCCGGCAACGACGAGATCTTCGGCAACCTCGGCGACGACGTGATCCAGGGCGGCGACGGCGACGACCGCATCAACGTCGCCGGCCCGGGCAGCGGCGTCGACCGCGTCGCCTGCGGGGCCGGCCAGGACGTCGTCTTCGCCGACCTCACCGACGTCGTCGCGAGCGACTGCGAGGACGTGCGGCGCTAAGTGTCGCGAGTCGTAAGTTCGGTCGCAGTGTCCGGGATGGCTGGCCGTGCGATGGGCTTCGGCGGCGGCCTGCCTCGTACTGGCGTACTCGGCTGGTCGCCGCCGGAGGCCAGGCGCGGGCAGGCGCCCGGAGACTGCCAGCGAACTTCTGACTCGGGACACTAGGACGGCGTCAGGCGGTCGCCGTGCGCTTGGCGCGGCGCGCCGCGCGGCGCTCGCGGCGCACGCGGGCCACGACGCCCCGGCGGCCGTGCTGTTCGAGGCCCGCGTAGAGCTGCTTGATGTTCGCGAAGATCTCGTCCGCCGCCTGCTGCTGCTGCTCGCGCGCCGGCTCGTCGATCGGCTCGAACCGGAACGGCCTGCCGTACTGCACGGTCACCTTCGGGAACTGCAGGCGCTTCCAGTTGCGGACCTTCGAGGAGCCGTGGATCGCCATCGGCACGACGGTCGCCCCCGACTCGAGCGCGAGGCGCCCGATGCCCGGGCGCGCCCGCTCGGCGAGCGCGCCGGTGCGCGACCGGCCGCCCTCGCAGTACATGCACACCACCCCGCCCTCGGCCAGGACCTTGTGGGCGGTGATGAACGCCTCCTCGTCGCGGAAGCCGCGCCGCACGGGGAACACGCCGCCGTAGGTGTAGACGTACTGCATCGGCCCGCTGAACAGCTGCGACTTGGCCATGAAGCGCACCTTGCGGCGGATGAACGCGCCGGAGAAGAAGTGGTCCATGAACGAGAAGTGGTTCGGGGCCAGGATGACCGGCCCGGACGCGGGCACGTGCTCGGAGGAGATGCAGCGCGCGCGGAAGAACGTGTACGCGTAGATCGACGTGAGCAGGCGCACCAGCTCGTAGACCCAGTTGGGCCTGCGGGTGCGCGAGCGATGGTGGAAGTGGTCGAAGTGCTCCTTGGGACGGGGGTCCCGGTAGACCTGCTCCCGCATCGACGCGAGCTTCTCCTGCGCCATGTCCTGAGCCTACCCGTCGGGGGTCGATCCACGCGCGCCCGCGCGGCGCGCCAGCGGGCGCCGGGCGCGCGCTCAGCCGCGGCGCAGCGCGGCCGCGCCC
>JAICJK010000174.1 GCA_025928415.1 Solirubrobacteraceae bacterium
CGGATGCCCTCGCTGGAGCCCGATGCCGCGGGCGGCAGCCGCGCCGGCCGCCGCTTCGTTAGCCGCGCGGGCGTGGCCGCGGCCGCCGCCGCCGGCGGGTTCGCCGCCTTCTACGCCCTGCAGCGCATCGGCGTGCACCGCATCGTCGAGTCGCTGCTGGCCTCGAGCCCGACCTGGGTGCTCGTCGCCCTCGGGCTCATGTGCCTGTCGATGGTCGTCCGCGCCGTCTCCTGGCACGCGATCCTCCGCGCGGCGCTGCCCGGGTCGCAGGTCAAGCACGCCGACGCGCTGGCCGGCACCTCGATTGGGGTGCTCATGTCCGCCACGCTGCCCGCCCGCCTGGGCGAGCCCGCGCGGGCGATGGTCGTCGCGCGCCGCGTCGGGCGCCCGCGGGAGACGCTGCCCGTCGTCCTCGGCACGCTGGTCTCCCAGACGCTGCTGAACATCCTCGCCCTGCTGATCCTCGGCGCCACGATGTTCGCCACCGTCCACTACTTCGACGGGCGCCACACCGCGCTGGTGCTGTTCGCCGCGGCGCCGGTGGCGATCCTCGCCGCGGTGCTCGGCGCCCCGGCGCTGCTGCGCAGCGGCGCGCTGCGCCACACGCCGCTGCGGCGCTTCGCGCAGATCGCGCGCGACGCGCTCACGCAGGTGCGCGACGGCCTGCTCGTGTTCCGCGAGCCGCGGCTCGGCGGGATCGCCACCGTCGCCCAGCTCGGCGCCTGGGCGATCCAGCTCGCGTCGTGCTGGATCCTGCTCGTCGCCTTCGGCCTCGACGAGCGCGCGGGCATCGGCGCCGCCGCGGCGGTGCTGTTCGCCGTCAACGTCACCGCGGTGCTGCCGGCCACGCCGTCCAACCTCGGCGTCTTCCAGGCCGCGTGCGTCGCGGTGCTGACCGGCGCCTACGGCGTCAGCTCGGCCGACGCGCTGGGCTACGGGATCATCCTCCAGGCCGTCGAGCTCGCGACCGCGATCATCATGGGCGGCCCGGCGCTGCTGCGCGAGGGCCTGACCTGGAAGGACGTGCGCATCCGGGCGCTGCACGCCTCGCCCGTCGAGCTCTCGCCGGTCCCCGCCTCCGGACGCGCAGGACGCGCCGAGCACGCAGAGGCGTAGCGCCGCCCGCGGCCGCGCTCAGGGCGCGACCAGCTCCGCGCAGACCGCGTCGAGCTCCGCCGAGCGGGCCGCGATGAGCTCGGCCGCCTCGCGCTCCAGGCGGGCGAGGTTCGCCGGGCTCGCGTCGTCCAGCGCGTCGCTGGCCTGGTCGAGGTCGGTCTGAAGGCGGGTGTAGGCGCCCTCGCCGAGGATGTGCTGAAGCTGGTAGTCCACGGTGTCGGCGACGCCGTCGAAGACGACGTCGATCAGCGGGCGCACCCACTCCAGCAGCCCCCAGCTGCGGGCGTCGGCCAGGTGCATCGGCCGCGTCAGGCGCCCGGTGCCGAGCGACAGCAGCCGGACGTCGACGCGCGCGCCCGCCTCCTGGGCGAGCCGCGCCGCCTCCGCGTAGGCGCACATCGCCGGGTTGGTGGCGAACACGCCCCCGTCGACCAGCGCGAGGCCGTCGACGCCGATCGGCTCGAAGTACGTCGGGGCCGCGGCCGTCGCGCGGGCGACCTCCACCATCGGCGCGTCGCGGTCCGCCCGCCAGCTCTTGAAGAAGTAGGGCTCGCGGCCCTCGAGGTCGTAGGCCGTCGCCAGCACGCGCGTCGTGGCGTCGCTGAGCCGCGCCGTCCCGAGGTAGCCGGCCAGCGCGGCGCGCAGCGCGGCGTCGTCGTATCGCTCGTCGAGCAGGCCGTCGGCGCTCTCGACGCGCCGCACCAGCGAGCGGTGGAAGATCCGCGGCCCCTCGGTGCGGTAGAGCTCGACGAGCTCGCGCGCCGGGCGCGCGCCGGGGACAGTGAGCGCGCAGGCGAGGATGCCCCCGGTCGACGTCCCGGCGACGAGGTCGAACAGCTCGGCGATCCGCCGGCCCGTGCGCGCCTCCACCTCGGCGAGCACCAGCGCGGGGATGATCCCGCGGATGCCGCCGCCGTCGATGGACAGGATGCGCACGCAGGCCCCCGGCCCGCATCCCGCGCGGGGCTAGGCCCCGGCCATGGCGGGCGCGCCCTCGCCGCCGCCGTCGCCCTCGCCCTCGGCGAAGTCGTCGGGCGGCAGGGACTGCTTGCGCGGGTCGCGCTCGGTGCCGGCGATCAGCTCGTCCTGCGCCGCGCCCTTGGGGATGAAGCCGGACTTCATGCCGAAGTACACGGCCTGGGGATGGTGGGCGATGATCGCCACCGTCGACTGCTCGGGCATGACGGCGTAGCCGCCGCTCAGGCGCATCCCGATCGCCGCCGGGTCGAGCAGGCGCCAGACCTTCTCGTGCTCGGACTGCTCGGGGCAGGCCGGGTAGCCCCACGACCAGCGGCGGCCCTGGGTGGCGGGGATGCCGAGGTCGCGGCGGACCTTCGCGTGCAGCCACTCGGCCATGCCCTCGGCGGTCTGCACGCCGAGGCCGTGGGTGAACAGCTGCTCGGCGAACTCGCCCTCGCGCTCGAGGCGCTCGATGAGCTCGGTCACCGCGTCCCCGGCGGTCACGGCCTGGATGGCCACGACGTCGCGGCTGTCGGGCGTGGTCTGCGCGAGCGGCCGGTAGAAGTCGGCGATGCAGATCCGGTCGTGCTTGGGCTGGCGCGGGAACACGAGGCGCTCGAGCTCGCGCTCGGGGTCCTCCGGGTCGAAGACCACGACCGCGTTGCCGTCCGCCGCGGCCGGGAAGTAGCCGAGCTTCGCGCGCGGGTGCAGGTAGTCCTGCTGCGCCCACATGCGCTCCAGGCGGGGCAGGAAGCCCTCCTCCTCGTCGGTGCCCTCCACGAGCGCCCGCCAGGCCTCGCCCTTCACGCCGCGCCCGCCCCAGTGCAGCTTGAACAGCACGTGGGTGTCGAGGTGCGGGTAGACCTCCGCGAGGTCGACGGGGATCTCCTGCACGCCCCAGAACGGCGGCGCGGGGACCGGGTTGTCGGTGACCGCCGAGGACCGCACGGAGGCGTCGGTGGTGTCGCCCGGATCGGGCTCCGGGCCCTTCTCGCGCAGCTTGAAGGCCATCTCGCGCGTCTTGGCGATCAGGCCGTCGCGGGCGGCGTCGTCGACGAGCTGGTCCATCTTGCTGAGGCCCTCGAAGGCGTCCTTGCAGTAGAAGACGCCGGGCTCGTAGACGGTGTCGTCCTCGCGGCCGTGCGGGAACAGCGCGCGCGAGCCGAAGTCCCGGTTGATCGCCGCGCCGCCGATGAGCACCGGGAAGCGCAGCTCCTGGGAGTGCAGCTCCTGGATGGCCAGCGGCATCTGCTTGGAGGTCGAGACCAGCAGCGCGCTGAGCCCGATCGCGGTCGCCTCGTGCTCCTTGGCGGCGTCGATGATCGTGCCCACCGGGACCTGCTTGCCGAGGTCGACGACCGTGTAGCCGTTGTTGGTCAGGATCGTGTTGACCAGCGACTTGCCGATGTCGTGCACGTCGCCGAACACCGTGGCGAGGACGACCGTGCCCTTCGTGTAGCCCTCGATGCGGTCGAGGTAGTTCTCGAGCTGCGCGACGGCCTTCTTCATGACCTCGGCGCTCTGCAGCACGAAGGGCAGGATGAGCTCGCCGGCGCCGAACTTGTCGCCGACCTCCTTCATCGCGGGCAGCAGGACGTCGTTGAGCGTCGGGACCGCGCCGATCTTCTCCACCGACCGGTCGATCCAGTCCTCCACGCCGTCCTTCTTGCGGCGCAGGATCTGGAAGTGCAGCGCCTCCTCGGGCTCCATCCCGGCCGTGGGGTCGGCCTTCTCGTCCTCGGCCTCCTCGCCCTTGGACTCGAAGTGGGCGATGAAGCGCTCGAGCGCGTCCTCGCGCCGGTTGTAGACCAGGTCGTCGGCCAGCTCGCGCTCCTGCTCGCCGATCTCCGAGTACGGCGTGATGTGGTTCGGGTTGACCATCGCGAGGTCGAGCCCGGCCTCCACGCAGTGGTAGAGGAAGACCGAGTTGAGGACCGCGCGGGCCGGCTGGCCGACGCCGAAGGAGACGTTGGAGACGCCGAGCGACGTCTTGACGTGCGGGATCTCCGCCTTGACGCGGCGGATGCCCTCGATCGTCTCGACGGCCGACGGCCGCCACTCCTCGTCGCCGGTCGTCAGCGTGAAGGTCAGCAGGTCGAAGATCAGCAGCTCGGGATCCAGCCCGTGCTCGTCGCAGCACAGCTCGACCAGGCGCTTGGCGATCTCCACCTTGCGGTCGGCGGTCTTCGCCATGCCGACCTCGTCGATGGTCAGCGCGATCAGCGCCGCGCCGTGCTCGATGACCATCGGGACGACCTTGTCGAGCTTCGCGCGGCCGGCCTCGAGGTTGATCGAGTTGACGATCGGGCGCCCCGGGATCTGGTCCAGCGCCATCGCGATCACCTCGGGCTCGGTCGAGTCGACCTGGATCGGGGCGGGCTGGGTGAGCGACACGCGCTTGGCGACCTGGCGCATCTGCTCGTCCTCGTCCTGGCGCTCGGTGAGCGCGACGCACAGGTCGAGCACGTGCGCGCCGCCCTCGACCTGGTCCTCGGCGATCTGCTGGAGGCCGTCGTAGTCGTCGGCCAGCAGCATCTCCTTGGCCTTGCGCGAGCCCTGGGAGTTCACCCGCTCGCCGACGATCGTGGGCGCGGGCTCCTGCACCAGCGGAGCGGCGGCGATCATGCTCGACAGGTGGGCGGGGCGCGGCGCGGGGCGCGTGAAGTCGGTGCGCCGGCCCGCGCAGCGCTCGACGATCGCGGCGATGTGGGCCGGGGTGGTCCCGCAGCAGCCGCCGACGATCGAGACGCCGTAGCGCTCGACGAAGTCGCCGAGCACCTCGGCCAGCGGCCCGGGCTCCTCGGGGAAGATCGTCTCGCCGTCCGGGCCCTGCAGCGGCAGCCCGGCGTTGGGGATGCAGTGCACGGGGACGCTGGAGAACTCGCCCAGGAAGCGGATCGCGTCGCGCATGTCCTCGGGGCCGGTGGAGCAGTTCAGGCCGACCACGTCGACCCTGAGCGCCTCGAGCGTCGTCAGCACGGACGAGATGTCGGTGCCCAGCAGCATCTTGCCGCCGTTGGGCAGCAGCGAGACCGAGGCCTGGATCGGGACCGGCCGGTCCTCGAGCTTCATCGCCTCGCGCGCGCCGAAGATCGCGGCCTTGACCTCCAGGATGTCCTGGGCCGTCTCGATGATGATGAGGTCCGCACCGCCGCGGATGAGGCCCTGGGCCTGCTCGGCGAAGACGGCCACGAGGTCGCGGAAGCGGATGTTGCCGAGCGTCGGGTCGTCGGAGGCGGGCAGGTAGCCCGTCGGGCCGATCGACCCGGCCACGAAGCGGTCCTCCCCGACCGCCTTGCGGGCGATCTCGGCCGCCTTGATGTTGATCTCGAGCGTGTGCTCGGCCAGGCCCCACTCCTCGAGCTTCAGGCGGCTGGCCTGGAAGGAGTCGGTCTCGACGACCTGCGCGCCCGCCTCCACCATCGAGGCGTGGACGCCCTCGATGACGTCGGGGCGGTTGAGCACGAGTACCTCGTGGGCGCGCCCGGGGAGCTTGTAGTCGTCCTCGAGCGAGAGGTCGAACTGCTCGAGCGTCGCGCCCATGCCGCCGTCGAAGACGACGACGCGCTCGCGCACGGCGGCCAGGAAGTCCCGGTCAGGCATGGCGGACCATCCTAGCGCAACCTTGACACGATGTTGTCAAGGTCGGCCGGCGGCGCGGCGCACGGCGTCCTCGAGCCTGGCGAAGCGCTCGTCGTCGCGGTCGAGGATCGTCTCCAGCGTGTCGCGGACGGCATCGACGTCGAGGCTGTGCGAGCGGACCATCTCCTCGATGTCGGCCCAGTCGCGGCTGCGGTCGAACATGGCCTTGAAGGCCGCGAGCTCGACCGGTCCCAGCACCGGGATCTGCACGTCGCCGTACGGGACGCCGATCGCATTCCTGCGGGCCTGCGCGTGGACCGGCTCGTAGTCGAAGAACAGGTCGACGGGCGTGTCGTCCCACCAGAGGCGGATCTGGCCGTCGCGCGCGATC
>JAICJK010000317.1 GCA_025928415.1 Solirubrobacteraceae bacterium
AACGCCGGCCTCCGCCTGCCGGACGAGGACATCACGGTCGTCCACCGGTCGGACTCCTCGGGGACCACGAAGGGCTTCACCCAGTTCCTCGCCGGCTATTCGCCCGAGTGGAAGAGCGGCCCCGGCGTCGACAAGGACATCAAGTGGCCGACGGGCACCGGAGCCAAGGGCAACGACGGCGTCGCGGGCCAGGTCGAGCAGACCGACGGCGCGATCGGCTACGTCGAGCAGGCCTACGCGCTGCAGAACGGCTTCACGTTCGCGGACGTCAAGAACAGGTCGGGCGCCTACGTCGCCCCGACGCTCGACTCGACGTCGGCCGCGGGCGACGGCCTCGACGTGCCGGCCGATCTCGGCATCTCGACGATCGACGCGCCAGGGCCCAAGGCCTACCCGATCGTCTCGCAGACCTTCCTCGACTTCGAGAAGGACCCCTGCAAGGCGGGCAAGAGCAAGGCCGTGGCCCAGGGCCTCGCGAGCTTCGCGAAGTTCCTCACCGGCGCGGACGGGCAGGCCACGATCAAGAAGCTGTCCTACGCCCCGCTGCCCGCGTCGCTGCTGGCCAAGGCCCAGGCGGCCGCCGGCACCGTCGCGTGCAACGGGACCGCGGTGGGCGGCGCCTGATGGAAGTCGGCGCCGTCAGCGTCACGGCCGCGCCGCCCCCCTCCGTCATGGAGCGGGGGGGCGCGGCGCGTCGCGCCGACCCTCTGTTCAAGGCGCTGCTGACGGGCCTGGCGGCGCTGGTGCTCGTCCTGATCGCGTTCTTCCTGGTCTTCCTGTTCACCAAGGCGCGCATCGCCTTCGCCCACCAGGGCTTCCTCTCGTTCATCTTCACCAACGACTGGAACCCGTCCAAGGAGATCTACGGCTCGTGGCCGCTGGTCGCGGGCACGCTCATCACCTCCGCCGTGGCGCTGGTGATCGGCGTCCCGGTCGCCGTGGCGAGCGCGCTGTTCATCACCGAGCTGTGCCCGCGGGCGCTCAGGCAGCCGCTGACGATCCTGGTCGAGCTGCTGGCCGCGGTCCCGTCGGTCGTCTACGGCCTGTGGGGCTTCTACGTGCTGGCGCCGAACCTCAAGGGCGCCGAGCAGGTGATCGACGACAAGCTCGGCTTCCTGCCGTTCTTCGGCGGCGGCCCGATCGCCGGGCCGAACTACTTCATCGCCGGCCTCGTCCTGGCGATCATGATCCTGCCGATCGTCTCGGCGATCTCGCGCGAGGTGATCGCCACGGTCCCCGCCGATCACAAGGAGGCCGCGCTCGCCCTCGGCGCCACGCGCTGGGAGATGATCCGCACCGCCGTGCTGCCGTACTCGCGCGCCGGGATCACCGGCGGCGCGATGCTCGGGCTGGGGCGCGCGATCGGCGAGACGATCGCGGTGGCGATCGTCATCGGGCAGTCGCCCGCCATCGGCCACTCGCTGTTCTCGCAGGGCTCGACGCTCGCCGCCCAGATCGTCGCCGAGTTCGGCGAGGCCGGCTCCGACGACCTGCACTCCGGCGCGCTGATCGCCTGCGGCCTCGTCCTGTTCATCCTGACGCTCGCCATCAACGGCGCCGCCCGCTACCTGGTGATCCGCGCCGAGCGCGCGGGCCGCTCAGGCACGCGCGCCGCGCGCGCGCCGCGGCCCGCGGGAGGGACCGCATGAGCGCCGCCCTCGACGCGCTCGCCCCGGTCGCGGGGCGCCGCCGGCTGACCGACCGCGCGATGCGCGCGCTGCTGTGGGCGGGCACCCTCGTCGCCCTGGTCCCGCTCGTGCTGGTGCTCTGGTTCCTGCTGCAGAAGGGCCTCGGCGCGCTGTCGGTGGACTTCTTCACGACCGACCCGACCGGGAACTTCCTCGGCGACCCGGGCGGCGTGCGCTCGGCGATCCTCGGCACGCTGGAGATCGTCGCGCTGGCCTCGGCGATCGGGATCCCGATCGGCGTCGGCGTCGCGCTGTACCTCGTCGAGTACGGCGGGCAGCGCTGGTTCGCGCAGGCCGTCCGCTACTTCGTCGACGTGATGACGGGCGTGCCGTCGATCGTCTTCGGCCTGTTCGTCTACATCGTGCTCGTGGTGAGCGGCATCGGCGGGTCGTTCGCCGGCTGGAAGGGCTCGGTCGCGCTCGCGCTGCTGATGCTCCCGGTGGTGACGCGCTCGGCCGAAGTGGTGCTCGCGCTCGTCCCCGATCACCTGCGCGAGGCCGCGCTCGCGCTGGGCGCCCCGCGCTGGAAGGTCATCCTGCGGATCGTCCTGCCGACGGCGCTGCCCGGGCTGGTGACCGCCTCGCTGCTCGCCGTCGCCCGCGCGATGGGGGAGACCGCCCCCCTGCTGTTCACCTCGGCGATCGTCATGGGCCGCTCGTGGGACCTCGGCGGGCGCATGAACTCGCTGCCGGTCCAGATCTACAACGACGTCAGCTCGCCCAACGACCAGATCGTCGCCCGCGCCTGGGGCGCCGCGCTGACCCTCGTCGCCCTGATCCTCCTGATCACCCTCGTCGCGCGCTTCATCGCGCGCAGGAGCCGCCTCGCATGAGCAACGACACCCTCACGCCCGCCCCCACCGCCGCCGCGCCGCGGGCCGCGCCCGCGATGCCGGATGGGCACTCGATGACCGTCCGCGACCTCCACGCCCACTACGGCGACACGCACGCGATCAAGGGCGTCTCGATGGGCTACGCCGCCAACCAGGTCACCGCGATGATCGGCCCGTCGGGCTGCGGCAAGTCCACGCTGCTGCGCTGCCTGAACCGCATGCACGAGGAGATCCCCGGCGCGCGCGCCGAGGGGACCGTCCTGCTCGACGAGACCGACATCTACGCGCGCGGCATCGACGTCGTCGCCGTGCGCCGGGCGATCGGCATGGTCTTCCAGAGGGCCAACCCGTTCCCGACGATGTCGGTCTTCGACAACGTCGCCGCGGGCCTGCGGCTCAACGGCGTCAAGGGCGTCGACCTGCACGAGCGCGTGGAGGTCTCGCTGCGCGGCGCGGGCCTGTGGGACGAGGTCAAGGACCGCCTCGGCCGGCCCGGCATCGGCCTGTCGGGCGGCCAGCAGCAGCGCCTGTGCATCGCCCGCGCGATCGCCGTCCGGCCCCGCGTGGTCCTGATGGACGAGCCGTGCTCCGCGCTGGACCCGATCGCCACGTTGAAGGTCGAGGAGCTCATCGCCGCGCTCAAGCGCGACTTCACGATCGTCATCGTCACGCACAACATGCAGCAGGCAGCGCGCGTGTCGGACACGACGGCGTTCTTCTACCTCGGCGAGCTCGTCGAGCACGCCCCGACCGACGCGATCTTCTCCAACCCGGGCGATCCGCGCACGGAGGAGTACGTCACCGGGAAGTTCGGCTGATGGCGCCGTTCGAGGGCCGCCCGCACTTCCAGGAGCAGCTCCGCGCGCTCGAGGACGCGATGCTCGGCGGCCTGGACATCGTCCTGGGCCAGATCGACCGCACGGTCGAGGCGCTCGAGCACACCGACGTCGAGCTCGCCGAGTTCATCGTCGCCGACGACGACCGGGTCGACGGGCGCTACCTGGAGGTCCACCAGGGCGTGCTGTCGCTGCTCGCGCTCCAGGCCCCCGTGGCCGGCGACCTGCGCGTCGTCGCCGCGCTGCTGCAGGTCATCAAGAACATCGAGCGCATGGGCGACCAGTGCGTGAACATCGCCAAGCTGATCCCGCTGTCGGGCAACGAGCCGCCCGTGCGCGAGGAGATCCTGGAGCGCCTGCTGCGGATGGGCCGCGCGGTGCGCGACGAGGCGGCGCTCGCGCGGCGCGCGTTCCACGCGCGCGACCTCGACCTGGCCGAGGACCTCGTGCGCCAGGACCGCGACGTCAACCGCCTCAACCGGGAGATCTTCCGGCTGGCCATCGAGGTCGGCGACGACGCCGACACGCGCGAGTGGGCGATGACGATGACGCTCGTCGCTCGGGCGTTCGAGCGCATCGGCGACAACGCCGTGGACATCGGCGAGCAGACCGCGTTCGTCGTGACCGGGCTGTTCCGGGAGTTCTCGGACTCCTCGCACCC
>JAICJK010000310.1 GCA_025928415.1 Solirubrobacteraceae bacterium
CAGCTCGTCGCTCGCGGCGACACCGGTCGCGTCGAAGACGAGCGCCTTGAAGCGCTGGTCGGCGGGCGCCGCCGGGTTCCAGACCGCGGCGTCGAGCCCAGGCCGGCCTCGGCGCCGGGCGCCACGCGGACGAGCTGCACGGTCGTCCCGTCCCGCGCCTCCTTGGCGAGCGAGCGCGTGAAGCCCTCCAGCGCGCGCTGCGCCGTCGCCGCCCGCGGGGTCCGGCCGGCCGCGGGCGGCGTGCCGAGCACCACCACGCGCCCGCAGCGCGCCACCCGGCGCGCGGTCGGCGAGAAGAACGCGTGGAGGTGCGCCAGCTCGTCGCTCGCGGCGACACCGGTCGCGTCGAAGACGAGCGCCTTGAAGCGCTGGTCGGCGGGCGCCGCCGGGTTCCAGACCGCGGCGTCGAGCCCGGCGCCGGCGGCCGCGGCCCGCACGTCGTCGCGCAGCTCGGTCGCCACGCGCGCGCCGCAGGCGGCCAGCAGCTCGGCGAGCGGCGCGGCGAGCGTGCCGCCCGGGGCCGCGCCGAGCAGGACGAGCCCGTCGACCACCGGCCGGCCGGGGGCGTGGCGCTCCAGCTCCACCGGCTGGGGCAGGCCGACGCGGGGCGCGACGAGCCGCCCGAGCGGCGAGCCGGCGAGCCTGGCGTAGGCGTCGGTCACGCCGTCTTCTCCATGATCGCCACGACGCCCTGGCCGCCGGCGGCGCAGATGCTGATCAGGCCGCGGCCGCCGCCGCGCTCGTCGAGCGCCTTGGCCAGGCCGGCCACGATCCGCCCCCCGGTCGCCGCGAACGGGTGGCCCGCGGCCAGCGAGCCGCCGTTGACGTTCAGGCGGTCGCGGTCGACGGTGCCCAGCGGCGCGTCGAGGCCGAGCCGCTCGGCGCAGAAGACGGGGTCCTCCCAGGCCTTCAGCGTGCACAGCACCTGCGAGGCGAACGCCTCGTGGATCTCGTAGAGGTCGAAGCCCTGCAGCGTCAGCCCGGCGCGGGCCAGCATCCGCGGCATGGCGTAGGCCGGCGCCATCAGCAGCCCCTCGCGCCCTGTGACGTAGTCGACGGCGGCGGACTCGCCGGTCACGAACGTCGCGAGCACCGGCAGCCCGCGCGCGGCCGCCCACGCCTCGCTCGCCAACAGCACGACGGCGGCGCCGTCGCTCAGCGGGGTGGAGTTGCCGGCCGTCATCGTGCCGCGCTCGCCGCCGAACACCGGCGACAGCCGGGCGAGCTTGTCGACCGAGGTGTCGGGCCGCAGGTTGTCGTCGCGCTCGAGGCCGAGGTAGGGGGTCACGAGGCCGTCCTCGAAGCCGCGGTCGTAGGCGGCCGCGAGCTGCCGGTGGCTGCGCGCGGCCAGCTCGTCCTGCTCGTGCCGGGTGATGCCCCACTGCGCGGTGGTGATCGCCTGGTGCTCGCCCATCGACAGGCCGGTGCGCGGCTCCTCGTTGCGCGGGATGGCGGGGACGACCTGGCCGGGGCGGATCCCGGCCAGCGCGCGCAGCCGGCCGCCCGCCGAGCGCGCGCGGTTGGCCGCCAGCAGCACGCCGCGGAGGTCCTCGTTCAGGGCGATCGGCGCGTCGGAGGTCGTGTCCACGCCGCCCGCGATGCCCGCCTCGATCTGGCCCAGCGCGATCTTGTTGGCGACGAGCAGCACGGCCTCCAGCCCGGTCCCGCACGCCTGCTGGACGTCGTAGGCCGGCGTCTCGGGGGCCAGGCGCCCGCCGAGCACGCACTCGCGCGTGAGGTTGAAGTCGCGGCTGTGCTTGAGCACCGCCCCGGCGACGACCTCGCCCAGCCGCTCGCCCTCCAGGCCGAAGCGGGCGACCAGCCCGTCGAGCGCCGCCGTGAGCATGTCCTGGTTGGACGCCGTCGCGTAGGCGCGGTCGGAGCGGGCGAAGGGGATGCGGTTGCCGCCGAGCACGGCGACGCGCTGCAGGGAGTCGGTCATCGCATTCCCCCAAGAGGATAAACGGTCACGTTCACAAGGCGCCGAGACCCCCGTCGACGACCAGTGTCTGCCCGGTGACGTAGCTGGCCTCGTCGGACAGCAGGAAGGTCGTCGCGTAGGCCACCTCCCAGGCGCTGCCCTGGCGGCGCAGCGGGATCCGCGCCCGCTCGCGCTCGGGGCGCGCGGCCGAGGCGGCCCGGCCCATCGCCGTGTCGATCAGCCCCGGGGCGACGACGTTGGCGCGCACGCCGCGCCGGGCGCCCTCCAGCGCCACGTGGCGGCTGAGGCCCAGCAGCGCGGCCTTGGAGGCGTCGTAGGACGGCGAGTGGCTGCCGGGCCTGAGGCCGGCCAGCGACCCGACGAAGACGATCGCCCCGCGGTCCATGACGGGGAGCGCGAACTTGGCCACCAGGAAGTGCGCGCGCAGGTTGACGGCCAGCACGCGGTCCCAGCTCTCGGCCGTCGACCCCTCCAGCCCCAGACCCTCGCCCGTCCCCACGTTGAGGACCACGCCGTCCAGCCCGCCGAGCGCGGCGGCCGCCTCGGCGACCATGCGCTCGCACTGCCCGGGGTCGGCGACGTCGGCGATGACCGTCGCGGCCGATCCGCCCTCCGCCGCGACGTCGCCGACCGTCGCGGCGGCGGCGGAGGCGTCGCGGTCGGCGACCGCGACGGCCGCCCGCTCGCGGGCCGCGAGGATCGAGATCGCCTGCCCGTTGCCGACCGGGGCCCCAGGGTCCGCGCCGGACCGCCCGCCGCCGCCCACCACGAGCACGCGCCGGCCCTCGAGGCGGCCGGCCGCGGGCATCCGCCCGGCGACGGATCGGGGCTGCTCGGGCTGCTCGGGCATCGGTGGGCTCCTCGGGTCGGCGGTGGCGCGGGCAAGCGTAGTGGCGACCTGGTATCGATCCGGTCCCGGCGCCCGCGCGAGCGGCGCTCCCCCGGCGAAAGGCCCGCTGACCATGGCGCTCATCCCGTACCCCGACGCCGACGAGCTCGATCCTCGGGCGCGCGAGGTCCTCGACCGTCTGCCGGTCCGCATCAACCTCTTCTCGATGCTCGCCAACGCGCCCGCGATGATGGCGCCGGCGCTCGGGCTCGGGCGCGCGATCCTCACCGCCGGGCAGCTCGACCCGGTGCTGCGCGAGCTGGCCATCCTCGCCACCGCGCAGCGTACGGGCACGGAGTACGAGTGGGTGCAGCACGAGTCGATCGGCCGGCGCGCCGGCGTGCGCGACGACCAGCTCGCCGCGCTGAAGGCCGGGGAGTGCGAGGGCCCGGCCTTCGACGCGCGCGAGTCGCTGGCCCTGCAGATCGTCGCCGGCGTGCTCGGCTCGGGCACGCCCGCCGCCGGGCTGATCACGCGCGGGGAGGCCGAGCTGGGCCGCGCCGAGCTGCTGGAGCTGCTGCTGATCGCCGGCTACTACGCGATGCTCGGCGGGCTCATGCGGGCGGTCCGCCTCGACGTCGACCCGCCGCCGGACCCCGACAAGCTCGCCCGCCCGCCGCGCGGGACGTAGGCGCCGGGTGGGCCCGCGCGCGCTGATCGTCTCGGCGCCGATCGGCGAGGGCCACGACCTGCCCGCGCGGCTGCTGGCCGGCGCCCTGCTCGAGCGGGGCGCCGAGGCGGAGGTCATCGACGGCGTCGCGGCGGCCGGGCCGCTGGCCGAGCGGGTGACCGCCGGCGCGTCGAACTTCGACTCGCCCCTGGGCGACCTGGCCTTCGACGTCGGCCACCGCCTGATCTCCGAGTGGCGGCCGACCCGCCGCGCGTGCGCGTGGGTCATCCGCGCCGCGTGCCGCCGCGGCCTCCTCGACGCGGTGACCCGCCGGCGCCCCGACGTGGTGGTCTCGACCTATCCCGGCAGCACCGAGGTGCTCGGGGACCTGCGCGCGCGCGGGCGCCTCGGCGTGCCGCTCGTCTCGGCGATCACCGATCTGGCCTCGCTGCGCTTCTGGGCGCACCGCGGGGTCGACGAGCACCTGGTCGTGCACCCGGAGTCCGAGGCGGAGGTCCGGGCGGTGGCCGGGCCGCGCACGGCGGTCACCGCGGTGCACGGCCTGAGCGCCCCCGGCTTCCGCCGGCCGTTGCCGCCGGC
>JAICJK010000269.1 GCA_025928415.1 Solirubrobacteraceae bacterium
GGGATGATCGGGTCCTTGTCGCCCCAGACGATCAGGGTCGGCATCCCGGCGGCCAGGTACAGCCGGTCGCCCGCGAAGACGCGCTGGCCCACCGGCCCGACGACCGCGCGCAGCGTCGACAGGAACGCGGCGCGCGTCCCGGCGTCGGCGAGGCTCGCCATCCCGCGCCCGACCTCCGCGAGGTCGGGCTGCACGCGCACGCCCGTGACGCCGAGCACCGGCCCGAGGACGCGGCCGACGGCCTGCGCGGTGTGCCCGAGGCCGGCGACGACGAGCTCGGAGCCGGGCAGGGCGGCGCTGCGCAGGAGCGGGTTGACCGTCCGGCCCAGGCCGCCGCTGGAGACGAGCACGAGACGCTCGGTGTGCTCGGGGAACAGGTAGGCGAACTGCATCGCCACGCCGCCGCCGAGCGAATGGCCGACCAGCGTGGCGCGCTCGTGGCCCAGCGCCAGCAGCAGGTCGCGCATCGTGGCGGCCAGGCCGCCGATCGAGTAGTCGGTGGCCGAGCTGTCCGACGCGCCGTGGCCCGGGAGGTCGGGCGCGATGACCGTGCAGTGCGCGGCCAGCGCCGGCACGACGGCGTCCCAGTTCTCCTTGCAGCCCGCGATGCCGTGGATCAGCAGCACGACGGGGCCCTCGCCCTCGCGGCGGTAGGACAGGGTGTGTCCGTGGAGGGTCAGGAGGTCGACGGGCATCGCCCCATGGTCCCAAAGCGCCGACGACTACGTCGTCGGCTCAGTCGCCGGCGCGGCGGGCGATGAACAGCTCCGTCGCGTGGGCGAAGCCCTTCAGGCGGACCTCGCCGATCGCCTCGAACTCGAGGTGCGGCCCCGCCGCGTCGACCAGCGGGCGCGTGACGATGACCTCGCCGCCGGCGCTGCGGGCCGCGACCCGGGCGGCCAGGTTCACCTCGCGCCCGTAGTAGTCCCCGTCGCGGTAGACCGTCTCGCCGTAGTGGATCCCGATGCGCGGCAGCGGCCGCTCGGTGACGAGGGTCTGGAAGCCGACGGCCCAGTCGACGAGCGCGGCCGGGTCGGTCCCGACGACCATCACCTCGTCGCCGATGGTCTTGATCACGCGCGCGTCGTCGGGCAGCGTGTGCTCGACCGCCTCGACGAACCGCTCGACCGCGCCGATCGCCTCCTCCTCGCCCTGCTCCTCGGTCAGCCGCGTGTAGCCCGCGAGGTCGGCGAAGGCGATCGCGACCCGCACGCGCCCGAGGTCGAGCTGCCCCTCGCCGAGGTCGGTCTCCATGTGCCCGACGACGTCCTGCTCCAGGAAGTGGCGCAGGAAGCGCTGGTGCATGTGGTCCATCATCGGGCTGGCCAGCGGCAGCAGCTCGCGCGCGAGCGTCTCCATCTCCTCGGCCATCTCGGGCCCCGGGACGCCCTCGCGCATGAGCGGCTCGTGGACGTAGATGTGGAACAGGCGCACCTCGGCGTCGGCGACCTGCGCGAGCGCCTGGCCGTAGACGCGGCACAGCTGCAGGAAGGCGACGAGCGGGAAGCCGGCGGCCAGCGAGGCGGCCGCGTAGCGCAGGAACTGCACGTCGTCGGAGCTGATGCGCTCCAGCGCGCTCGAGTTGAAGCCCATCGTGGAGTAGATCCGCTGGATCAGTGCGGGCTCCAGGCCGGTGGCGTCCGCCGCCTGGTCGAGCGTCGCGTCCGCGACCGCGTCGGCGAGCAGGTCCTCGATGTAGCCGAAGGCCAGCCGCCCGGACTCCGTCGCCTCGCGGATCTCCTCCAGCGGATGGCCCCGCTCGCGCAGCCGCGCGACGACGCGGGCGCTGGCCACCGCCGTGGGCGTCCAGCCGTCCTCGGCCCCCGGGACGACGCCCGCCCGCACCCACCGGCGCAGCGTCGACGGGGCGACCCCGAGGCGCCGGGCGACCTCGGCGGCGCCGGCGCGCCCGTGGCCGTCCTGGCCGGTCATCGCCGTGCGCCGGGACGGGACTGCGCGCCGGGCCGAAGCCGCGCGCCGGACCGGGGAAGAAGGGCGGCGGGCCCCCCGCTGGGGATCCCGCCGCCTGCGGGCGAAACGGCCCGCTTCGTCGGCCGCTGGCGCTCGTCGGCGAACCGGCGGCGCCTCGCGGATGGCATGCCATCCACTGACCGGCCTGGTGCCTGGTTCGTGCTGGAGGTCTTACCGCGCACGGTGTGGGGTGTCAACGGCGGCGGGTCGCCTTCAGACGCGCAGGTGCGGGTACTCCGCGTCGACGAGCTCGGTGTAGCGGGCGTAGATCGGCTTCGTGATCGGGATCAGCGCGAGCGCCGCCTTGACGTCGCCGCCGGTCTTGATGCGCCGCCGCGCGATCGCCATCGCGACGTTCTCCTTGCCCTGGAAGTAGCGGTTGGCCGTCGCGGAGGACATCGTCATGCGCACCTTCGGGTCCCAGTCGACGTCGTCGGTCCACTCCCAGTACAGGTTGCCCTCCTCGTCCGGGTCGGCCGCCCGGACGTTGACGACGAGGTCGAGGTCGGAGAACTCGAAGCGCTGGGGCACGTCGGCGTCCCGCAGCTTCGGGCCCATGTCCGGGTCCTCGTCCATGAGGGTGAAGATGGCGTCCATCACCTCGCGGAACTCCTCGGGGGACGCGAACTCGGGGTTGGCCATCAGACGAACGCTCCTGCTCGTTGGATGAGGTTCTCGTGCACCGTCGCCTGGATCCTCTCTCGAATGGCGTCGGCGTGCTCGAGGACGAGCGCGCGGTCGGCCGCCGCGGCCGGCGGGCCGGGCGGCGCGACCGGCGAGGCGAAGGCGATCCGCCACTTCGACGGCAGCGGGACCAGGCCGAGCGGGCCGAGCCACGGGAAGGTCGGCGTGATCGGGATGTAGGGCGCCCGGAACAGGCGCGCGAGCAGGGGCAGCTCGCCGAGCTTGGGGTAGATCTCCTCGCTGCCGACGACGCCGCAGGGGATCATCGGCGCCTGCGTGCGCAGCGCGAGCTCGACGAAGCCGCCGCGCCCGAAGCGCTCGAGGCGGTAGCGCTGCGACCACGGCTTGCCGACCCCCTTGGCGCCCTCGGGGAAGACCATCACGACGTGGTCCTGCTCGAGCAGGCGGCGCGCGTTGTGCGGGTCGGCCGGCACGCCGCCGAAGGCGCGGATCGCCGCGGAGGCCCACGGCAGCTCGAAGGCCCAGTCGAGCACCAGGAAGCGCGGGGCGCGCCCGGTGTGGCGGCGGATGGCGGTGGCCATCATCGCGGCGTCCCAGGGCAGGACGCCCGCGTGGTTGGCCACGACCAGCGCGCGCCCCGCGGCGGGCACGTGCTCCACGCCGGCGACGTCGACGCGCCACCAGCGGTCGTAGAGCACGTCCAGGCCCGGCTGCACGAGCCGGGCGAACTCGGGGTCGTAGCCCCACTCGTCCTCCGCCCAATCACCGCGCAGGCGCCGCGCGCCGGCCGCGAAGGCCCGGCGGACCTCGCGCGGCAGGGCGGTCGGGCGCAGCGAGGCCATCAGCCCTCCGCCGCCCGGGTCGCGGCGGCCGCCGCCGGCGCCGCGCCGCGCCGGTCGCGCGCCACGCGCTCGATGGCCTGCTCGGTGGTCAGCTCGGGGTCGAAGCGCAGCTCCTCGTGCATCCGGGTGGTGTCGACCCCGCGCCCGTGGCGCAGGTAGCGCGCGACGTCCTCGGACAGCGGCGGGCCGCCGAGCGCGCGGCCCACGGTGCCGGCGGCCAGCCCGAGCAGCGGGCCCGCGACGGGCAGCGCCGGGCGCCCCAGGCGACGCAGCATGCGCCGTAGCGAGACGACGCCGTCGGCGGCGACGTTCACCGGCCCGCGCACCGGCCGCTGCACCGCGGCGGCCATCGCGCCCACCGCGTCGGCGGCGTGGACCACCTGGATCCGCGCGTCGAAGCCGAGCGGGGTCAGGGCCAGCGGCGCGGTGAACAGGCGGTCGATCGGCGACCCGGGCAGGCCGACGACCGGCTGCAGGCGCAGCATCGTGCAGGTCACCGCCGGATGGCGCCGCGCGAACGTCGCGAACATCTCCTCGAGCTCGCCGACGTCGCGCTGGTAGCGCGTGGTCAGCGGCGCCCTGCGCGCGAGGTCCTCGGTGAAGAACGCGGGCGCGCCGGGCTCCGATCCGTAGATCGCGGCGCTGCCGCGGACGACGAGCGTCCGCAGGCCTTCGATCGCGGCGACGGCGGCGAGGACCTGGAGGGTCCCGATGACGTTGACGTCGTGGAGCTGGCGCGCCGCGCGGTCGGGCTCGGGGAACTGGACGATGTCGTTGTGGACCACGGTGTCCACGGCCGCCGCGCGCAGCACGCCGCCGAGGTCGGGCGCGCGCACGTCCGCGCGCACGTGCGTGATGCGCCGCGCCAGGTCGCCGGGCGGCTCGCGCGTGTCGACCCCGACGACGCGCTCCACCCCGGGGGCGCCGGCCAGGCGCGCGGCCAGGTCCGCGCCGAGCGGGTTGGCGACGCCGGTGATGAGGATCCGCCTGGCCGGCACGGCCGCGGCGGCCGTCAGGACGA